>NZ_JBGTFY010000137.1:0-65739 GCF_041747015.1 Nostoc sp. | reverse complement strand
TTGGTAATTGCAGTGAATCCATCGGGTACGTCGCAAGATTGTTCTAGTTGTGGGGTGAAGGTTCCCAAAAAGTTGCATGAAAGATGGCATTCTTGTCTGTGTGGTTGCAGTCTAGATCGAGATCATAATGCAGCTATTGTAATAAAAAATAGAGCCGTGGGGCATCCGGTTCTTAAAGCTCATCGAGTATCCGAAGCAATAGCTGGATTTGGTGAGAAGCCTACACTGACTGAGTACAGTACAGTGTAGGAGTATGTCACGGTAAATTATTTGGGTCAACACCTTCAGATAGAAATTCTATAACGATCGCTGGGATATCACCTTCTAAATTGGGTGTGTAGGTTTTACGACTGTCTACAACTTGGTTAACCGATGGCACATAAACCCAATCAGGTGCTTTAACAATAAATTGCCCGTTGACAGTCGCACACAATCCAAAATTCGAGGCTATCAACATTTGAGCTTGGATGAATCCGCTGATTTCTAGGCTTTCACGCAAAGCACCAGCCAAAATTGGCTGGTCGGTATTTTCCACTGGTTCATCCTCTAAGTGAAAATTGTCGGGTAACGCTTCCCAAGCAATGACTGGTTGATTGAGCGATTTGGCTTCACCGAGTTGGATTGCCATAAACACAGCATGAATGTAAATTTGTTCTTTAATTTTATCGCTTGAGAAGCGCTATAATAACGCAATTTGGCAATACCAAAGACTGCTGTATGCTCAAAACGAGTAATCAAGCCTTAACCTGATTATTTTTGTTGACGTTGGCTAACTTTTCCGAATTTTTTGGAGTTGGCGATTGCAGTTTACGTCCAGAGAGATCATGGAGCAAACCCATTAGTGCGGGGACAACGGTGGGAGTCAAGATTGTGGAAAATGCCAAACCGCCGGTTAAGACAATGCCTAATCCCTGATATAATTCTGAACCTTGACCTGGTAGAACGGCTAGCGGTAACATCCCCAGCACACTTGTTCCGGCAGACATGAAAATCGCACGTAGGCGATCGCCTGTGGCATTATATAACGATGCATCATAGTCTTCACCTGCTTCCTGAAGTTGCAGGGCGCGTTCAACCAGCAGAATTGCGTTGTTGACGACCACACCTGTAAGGATCACAAATCCTAAGGCCGTAATCATATCCAACGCCACATTCATTCCCGGAATCCGGTTAGCAATTACCAGGCTTAATAGTGCGCCACTCATCCCCATCGGTATGGTTGCCATAATCACCACTGGATAGAGGAATGATTTATATAACGCTACCAGCAATAAATAAGTAATGAAAATCGACAATCCAAAGGCAGTAGCTAATTGAGTAACCGTTGTGGCTAACTGATCGGCTGAACCCGCTAGTTCCAAGCCATAGCCTGTTGGGAGATTGGCACGTAGAGGAGCCAAAATTTCGTCTTCGGTACGTTGTACTAGCGTCCCAAGAGGAGCATTAGGTGCAAGGGAGACGGTGAGACTAATTGAACGCTCCAAATTGACGTGGTTAATGGAATCTGCTCCCGTTGTTTCGCGGACTTCGGCAATATCACTTAATTGCACTTGTCGTCCCTGAGCATAGAGGGGCAATTGGCGTAGTTGTTCTGGTGTTTCCACAGCAGTATTTTGCAGTTCCACTGAGACATCCAGTTCTTGTTTGCCGTCTATATAATTAGAGGCAATTCGACCACCCAATGCAGCTTCTACCATCGAACCAATTTCAGCTTCCGAGAGTCCCACTTCAGCGATGCGTTCCCGGTTAGGAATTACTTGCAATTCTCCGGCTCCCATCACAAAGTTAGAACGCACATTCTGCACTCCCGAAAGCGATCGCAATTTGCCGGTAATTTGCTTTTCCAAGTCGCTGATTTGATTCAAGTCAGCGCCTACAATATCTATTTCAAACTCCTTACCCGGATCGCGGAAAATAGAAATCCGACTGGGAATGATAAATCGGTATCCAGCAAAGTTGCTGCTTTGGGCACGCAACCGATCTACCATCTCAGCTAACCCGGTAGTGGTGGCAAATTCTGGCTTTAAGATTGTGGCAATCCCGCGCAGTGCCCCCGGACGATCAACGTACATGATCCGCTCGACTTCTGGTTGCGATCGCAGATATTTTTGAACCTGTTCAGATTGCCGAATCGCTTCGGGTATACTTGTTCCAGGCAAAGGTTCGGCTCGTAAAACTACCAAATTGCGATTTCCTTCCGGTAAATAATCCGCAGCTGGTAAGAGCAAAATACTAATTACAAGTAAAGCCACGGGAATCGCCAGCACCACTAATCGACGACCAACCCGCTTACGTCCCAGGGACCAACTGACTGTAGATGTGAGAAAGTTTTCAAATTTGCCCTGGAAATGACGAAAAACCGTAGAGGTTTTTGCCACTAAGCGCTCAAACCAATTACCGCCGCGATATTCGCCGCCTTGCATCATTTGCATCGCTTCCGATTGCTTCAGGAATAATCCCGATAACATTGGCACCAAAGTTAAGGCAGCAAACAGGGAGAATAGGGAAGAAGCGGAAAGGGCGATCGCCATATCGGCGTAAAGTTGCCCGGCTTCACCCGTCACCATAATTAACGGTACAAATACAACTACGTTACTGAGAGTAGAACCGAGCATCGCGCCCCAGACTTCCTGGGTACCGTCAATTGCTGCCCGTAGCGGGGTTTTCCCCTGCTGCATATGGGTGAAGATGTTTTCAATGACGACGATTGAGTTATCGACGACCATGCCCACAGAAAACGCTAGTCCTGCCAGACTGATGATGTTCAACGTCCGTCCAAATGCAGACATGACGATGAATACGGCAATTGTGCCAATAGGAATAGTGATAGCAACTACCGCAACCGTGCGGATTGAACCCAGGAAGAGCAACAAGACGATGGTTGCCAGTAATGCTCCACTGATTAAGTTCTCGCTCACGAAAGACACAGATTGATTGATATACTGGCTTTCGTCGTAGTTGTAAACAAAATTAATCCCCTGGTTTTCCCTGTCAAACTGAGTTTGGAGGGCAGCAATCTCCGCCCGAACACCTTTGGCAACCTCTGGCACATTCGCTCCAATTTGACGAATTACACCCACAGCCACCGCAGATTGGCCGTTGAACATTAACGCACTATCTTGCGGTTTACGCCCCATCTGGACTACTGCCACATCCCGCAGGTAAACCGTGCCAGATTGGTCGCGTCGCAGGACAAAGCCTTCAAGTTGCGATAAATCCTGCGATCTGCTAACCGTGCGGACTCGATATTCTCTTCGTCCTAAAATTAACGGGCCACCCCGGATATCGCGGTTGTTTTGCTGAAGCACCCGCACTACATCACCGATACCGAGATTGCGATCGGACAATGCTTGCGGATTGATTTTCACCTCCACTTCCCGCTCTTGTCCACCGACTAAGAGAAATTGTCCAGTTCCCTCGACTCGCCGTAAACGCGGAATGACGACTTCCTCGGCTAAATCTCGATAGTGGTCTGCATTTGGTTGAAAACCTTTTTTGGTGTCAAAGGGAATCCACATCATCGGGGAACTGTTGCCACCCACCAGTTCTACACTTGACTCCTGAGCTTCTGGTGGCAAGCTTTGCACCTGCTGTAATCGGTTTAATACATCTACCATCCGCTCTCTAACGTTGGCATCCTGAGCAAATTCCAGCGTGATGCTGCTACGTCCGGCACGAGAGGTACTGCTGATTTCCTGAACGCCTAACACCTCTTCCATTTGCTCTTCAATTGGGCGCGTAATCAGGTCTTCCACCTCCGTCGGTCCGGCTCCGGGATAGGTAGTCGTAATCGTAATTTCCGGGCGATCGCCCCCTGGTTGCAATTCTAGAGGCAACCTGAGAAGCGAGAACACCCCAAACATCGCTACGAGGCAAAATAAAACAAAGGTGCCATGTCGCCAACGAACGGCGGTTTCGATGAAGTTCATAAAAATTGGGGTTATGGGCATTAAGGCGGGATGATTTATGTCACGCAGAGGCGCAGAGACGCAGAGAGTATAAGGAGTTTTGGATTTCAGTTTTAAATAGGATCAACTACTTTCACAGGTGCACCATCTTGCAACCCATCACCGCCACGCAACACAATGGATTGACCTGTGCGTAAAGTGGGATGATAAATGGCAACATTTTTACCCATGTCAGCAACCATCTCCACTTGAATTTGTTTAGCTTTGCCATCAGCAACCGTAAAAACTAGCCAATCATTTTGCCGTCTGGTTAAAGCGTCTCGTGATACGACAAAGCTAGGCCGGTTCGAGGGCATATTTAAGTTACCTGCGATCGCCATTCCCGGTAATAAACCTGAGATCGGCTTGTTAATTTGGACACGCACACGCTGGCGGCGGGAGGCAGCATCGGCTGAGGGAACTACAGCAGTAATGGTGGCGCGTTGTTTCCATTGCGGGAGGGCACGCGCTGTGAGATCAATTGTCATACCTGGCGTAACGCGACTGCTAAGTTCTTCGGGTAACTCTAGGAAAATGTCGAAGCGATCGCCTGCCACTAATGTCACAATTTGACTAGAACTTTCCACCAAATCGCCATTGCTGATATGCCGGGTTTGGACCACACCCGCTTGGGATGCCACAATCCGGGTTCGCTCTCGTGCTAGTTCGGCTTGAGCTAGGGTAGCTTTAGCTGCTTCGACGTTTGCGCGTTGAGCGGCGATTTCTTCCCGAATTGGCCCAGCTTTGGCTTCGGCGAGTTCAGCTTCGGCTTCTATCCGTTCTCCCTGGCTGTTATCTAAATTTGCTTGGGCTTCTACCAGCAATCTTTGAGACAGGGCACCTTCTTTCACTAGCTCGCTGGTACGTTTCAGATTATCCCGAATTTCTCCTTCTCGTGCCTTGATAGCCCTGACTGCTGCTTGACGTTGAGCAATAATTTCTGGACGAGTACCGACTTCCAAACGTGCCAGATTGCTTTGCTGCTGTGCCAATTGTGCCCGTGCTTGAGCGATCGCCAATTGCTGATCGCTGTCGTCTAGAATAGCGATCGTCATCCCTGACTTGACGCGATCGCCCGATTGCACTAGGATTTTCTCCACAATTCCATTCGTTTGAGCGCGGAGTGTTGACTGCTGAGTGGCTTCCACTTGTCCCGACAATTGCACACTTCTTGTCGCACTTCCAGTTGCTAAGGCGATCGTTTCAATTGCTTTTGGGGCTGGTGCTTTTTGCTGTTGTGCAACAGAGGTTTGTGGTGTACCCCCAGCTAGCATCCGCCAAAGGATAATGCCACCGGTTGCCACAAACAGGATAAGCGATCGCCAGAACCAGGGTTTACGAGAACGAGTAGGCACTAACTCAGAGGTTACAGAACTTTCTGACTGAGTTTCAACAATTGAAGTTTGATCTTCAGGAGTATCCATAGCGGTTCCCGGTAGACTACTGAGGGTTAAAGATTAATGGTTAACAGTCAACACAAGCTGTCAACTGTCAAGTATCAAAGGTCAATTATTTAACTAAATTTCAAATAACATTGCCTTTTTAAACTTTATTGCATAGATATGACACAGAAATGTCAGTTGTAATTAGAGTTTTTGCATAAGTCTTAAGGGTATTAAAGGCTCGTTAATGGAGTTCAAGGTTTTGATTCACACCAAAGTATCATCTAGCTTCCTGTTTGATGATCTAATTACATAATCAAATTTTTCAAAAATCTTGACAGCTTCCTTACCGGAGATATTTGATAAATGTCCCATTTATACGACAACTTCCCCGATTAACACCTGTAATTCCTTAACAATATTCGGAACTCGATATGCTGTAGAAGGTACACTGGTTTCACCGGATGGCAGAAACCCTGTGATTCGTTCGGCTTGGTTTATGGAAACAGGGGAAACTATTCCTAAGTTTGTTACTTCATACCCACTAAAATGGAGAGAAGAATGATTCAAGAACTTGATAGAGTTATTCTGACTAGTAATATCCCAGAATATAGTTTAGAACAGGGTGATATAGGTACAGTTGTTTTAGTACATCAGGGTGGAAAAGGATATGAGGTTGAATTTGTCACCTTGGATGGCGAGACTGCGGCAATTCTTTCACTCCACAGCATACAAGTACGTCCCATTGGTAGAAGAGAAATTGCGCGATCGCGGTTGATAAATTAATCTGAATAGTGCAATGTAATTGATAAAGTTGGTTTTGATTCACGCCAAAGTATCATGTGGCTTCCCGTTTGGTGAGCTAATACATAACCAAACTTTTCAAAAATCTTGACAGCTTCCTTACCGGAGATATTTGATAAATGTCCCATTTATACTACAACTTCTCCGATAAACACTTGCGATTCCTTAACAATATAAGGTTTGCCATGTTTAGCTTGGACATGGAGATATCCCGTAATCGCATCTTTAATATTTTCAATTGCCTCATCTAGTGTTTTACCTTGACTCACACAGCCTGGAAGCTCAGGAACCTCAGCAACATAGCCTTCATATTCTGAATCAAAGGTAAAAATTACTTGAAATTTCATAATAAATTAATCTTGTATGGTCTATGTCTAGAATAAATATAACGCTCAAATCCTAAATTTGTTATTTAATACCATTGCTAGAAGAGCGATCGCACCTTTCGTCAAACCTCCACCAACTCGTCAGCACTGGCTGTAGTTTACCCACACTTATAAGCAAAAGTATTGCGCTTCGTTTCAACTCCTAAACTAAGTTTGGAATTTCTAAATCAAGTTTGGAACTCCTAAACTAAGTTTGGAATTTCTAAATCAAGTTTGGAATTTCTAAATCAAGTTTTGAACTTCTAAATCAAGTTTTCAACTTCTAAATCAAGTTTGGAATTTCTAAATCGAGTTTTCAACTTCTAAATCGAGTTTTGAAATAAAAAACCGCAAATATACGCATTACAACGCAATTTTTCAGCGTTTATATACGTATAAATGCGATTAAAGTAAAAACAATTCTAACTTTAATGCACTAATGCGATCGCACGTTTTGTCAACGCTTCCGCAGTCAATCCATTAAACGCCATCAACTCACCAGCACTCGCTGTAGTTTCCCCACGCTTCCACGCAAAAGTATCGCGCTTCGCTGTACTCCGTAACAGAATTGGTTCCAGCATCCCCGCCGCACCACCAGTAACAGCAATTAATGCATCGCCATCAAATAATTCGGCAAATTTCGCATCATCCAAGAAACTGCCATCAGGTTCAGAACAAGTTTCCCACGCAGTATCATGGCTACGGTACAATTGCCGAGGATTGATCACAGAAACAATCTTCGCACCAATACCTTCAGTTTCCAAGAAAGCCGCAGCTTCAAATACTGGTATTAATGTTAAATCGCCAATTACAGCAAATACAACTTGTTTATCACCAGCTACTTCATGCAATAGCACCGCACCATCACGCAATCCTTGACGAGTTTGTTCTAAAGTAGTCCGAATTGGCAACGGCGATTTACTTGCAGTAATCACAATTCCCTTATTCTTAGTTTTCAACGCCCAATCATAACAGACTTGAATACTATTAGCATCAGGCGGAAATAATGGAAAAACATTTCCATTTCGCATCAGTGAAGCAAAGTAAGCTTCAATTTCTGGACGTTGGTGAGTCCAACCGTTGCGCCCTTGCTCTAATGCGCCAGCTGTGAATAAAGTAATAGTCGAGGGAGTTTGACGGCGCAATTCTGCCATTGCTTGGGTAACAGTTTGCCAAATTGGTAATCCGTTGATGGCAAAAGATTCATAAGAACACCACAAAGTTCTTGCACCCATTAACGCCAAACCCGCAGCTAAACCGGCACAAGCATCTTCACTTAATGGTTCATAAACTTGTCCATTTGGGGCTTGATAATATAAGTCGTCGGTTGTGGGGTGAATAATCTTTAATGCTTGATTGATGTTGGCAATTCCTGATGCTTCGTTACCGTCGGCGTTGGTGACGAGGAAATTTTGATCTTTCTTTCCAACTATTCCTACTAATCGTCCCATCGCGGTTGTAGAAACTTTGGGTTCACCTCCAACGGCATATTCTTCTAAAGGTAATTCGCCTAACTCTGGTAATGGTAATTGAAATTCTGTAACCACAGTTTTTGCTGCTGGACCACCGCCAGCGCGTTCTGCATTGGTGCGTACTAATTGCCAAGCTTCCGCCGACAAAGCGCGAGTTTGCAATGCACTAATAATATGCGGCGCATCTAACGTATCTTTGGGATAAAGGTTGTGAGATTTTGCACCCCGTGCGTGGACTCCTGCGCCTTTGAGTTGTTTAATAATAAAGACGGTAAGCTTGCCACCGAGTGCAAAACGCGCCGCTTGATCTACACCGGAAAGTACTGCTTGAGTAAATGCTAGACGTTTCTCAAAGGAAAAGGCAGTACTATCAATGTAATCCCCTGGCTGGTTTTGATCGTCAAAATCCTTGGCATCCACTAACACGACTTCATCAAAACCATTACCTTGCCAATATGCTTGCATCTGTTCATTGGTTTTGAGAGAAACCATACTGTGATGTTCTTGGCTGTAACCGTTCCACACCAACACCGGCAAAAAGTTGGTGACAGCAGGATAAGCTGTATGGAAATGCGCGATCGCACTGACAATATATGGTTCACCCAATCCACCATCACCAACTGTAAAGGGGAATAACTTATCTTTGTGCAACAGTGCAGCTGCCATTGCAAAGTGTTGTCCTTGTCCCAAAGGTCCGGCCGGTGCGAGAATACCGGGAATGAAACCAGAAAGATGTCCTAATAATCCATGCTTTTCTCGGAAGCGATCGCGCAATTGTTGGACTGTAAAGATTCCCATATCCTCTAGCGAACGATCCAAGAACATGGCACTATAAAATCCAGGGGCGTGGTGTCCAACTTCGGTGATAATGTTCTTGTATCCCAGCATGACAAGAGATGCGTAGGCTTCGGCTTGGCTAGCGAATCCGCCGGGATGCCCAGAAGCCTTACTAGCGGTAACTTGTAAAGTCAGGTAACGGAGGGCATCGGCAGCCAGTAAAGTTTGATATACTGCTGTAGAATCTGCAGGAGATGCGATCGCTACTTTGCCCGACTCAATAGCAGGTGTTGCACCATAAGTTTCAAAATCTGGTAAAGCTTCACCGAAATATTGAATACCTTCAAAAAAATCGGGAAGCGCTGAAGATGCCTTTGGGGAGATTGCAGTCATGCTGAGTACCTTTTAACGATTAGGTGAAACTGTAGATGCTCGTTGAATTTAACAAAAATTTTACATCTTCCAGGTTGTAACAGTTTATTAGTTTTTCGCAACGTTAGAATAAGCACTTTAAATCTTTACGATTAAACAAATCGAGGATATAGCAATCCTATTTGAGTTGTGAAAACTATCAAACCGCCATCTCTACAAGACGCTCCGCGAACGCATCTCTGTTCGCAATTATTTATAGCATTCGGTATCAAAAACACCCTCAGAATAGGTTAGAATATTTTGGGCTATGTCTGAGCATCCAAGTATTAAATTTCAGTTGACAATGCTTCTTAGTCCATCTCGAAAAACCTGAAAACTTTTAGAGAGGTTGTTTTCTATATTCATGTGCGGAGAAACTTTCTGAGCAAAGTCTATTTTTTGTAAACCTGTATGATATCCGTATTTTTTTTAAATTCGATCTAGTTGCTCCCATGTACCTCCTGTGATAGCGTCTGGATTACGAAATTTAGCTTTTTGGGACAAAGAAACAGGAATCCTTTCATATTCAACCCGTATTGCTTGTACATCACCGAGAAACCATGATTCCAGTTCTTCCACAGCAATTCTATGGAGAACAATATTTCCTTTTTGTTTGGTTACTATACTACTAGCATTACAAAGTTTATTTTTTAATTCTTGGCAATTATCTCTATCTTGATCTACTATAATTACGATTCGCCAGTCATCACGTACAGAGTTAACATACGATTTCATCCGCTCAGGCAGTCTTTTTAAAAGTCTATCTTTATTTTGAAAGTTATGAATTTTAAATGTATGAATATCACCTATGATTTTGGGTACAAGAAAATTTAAAGCAACTTCAGTTGAAGGTTCTTCTACTAAAAATTCTATATGCATGATTGATATTACTAATAAGGTAACCCTCTAAGATATCCCTCAGACCAAAGATCACCTAAACCTGCTTGGGATTCTATAAAATGTTTAGCTTCAGGTATTTGGTCAGCCCTTGTAACAGTTGCATAACCCGTATCATCACGTTGGAAAATCCAAAGTTGTCCAGCATCTTTTATTGTGTTAACAAAAAATGGGGAGTGGGTAGAAACAAATACTTGTGCGCGTTGCGAGTAAGCCTGAGCTTCCTCACTTAAAGAATCAAGAAGTCGATGGTGTAGTCCATTCTCTGGTTCTTCAATGCAAAGTAACTGAGGAGGGTTAGGGTCATTTAATAATATCAAATATGCCAGTAATTTTAGTGTGCCGTCTGAGGAAAACCTAGCTAAAAATGGTTTACTAAAAGGTGCATCTTTAAATAAAAGAGCCAGTCTGCCATCAATTGTTGGCTCAGACTCCACTTTTTCTAATTGGGGAACACGGCTAGCCAGTAACTTCAAAATTTTGGATAAAGTTTCTGGATGTTCATCAGCAAGGTATTGAACTACATTGGCAATATTGTCTCCTTCACGAGATAGATGTTCCATTGCACCAGCAGTCGCTAGCTGACGAGCTTGATCTGGTATGAAATAAGAGAGAAACCATCCCTCAATAAAACGGCGCAAACTAGCAATGCGTGGGTTATCTGTTAATTGACCTATAGTTTTAATAGCTAGAGAACTAGGGTCATCCATTTGATAGTGAATTCTTTTGTCATTAATTTCTGGATTTTCACCACTAATTACTTCACCTCCACCATTTTCAAACTTAAGAAAATCAAATGGTTTTCCATGAGAACCGCGTTTCCATTTGAGAGTTTCTCTTGAAACAATTGGCGCTCCATTTTGTAAACCAATAGCAACTGTATAGGTGATTTTAGGAGATTTATTATCTTCACGATACTTAATTAAAATTTCAATTTCTTGACCTTGACAATCACGGGAGATGACTTCTTGAAATCTTCCTCGTTTTTCTAACGCTTTGCGAACATTAGTAGTAAGGCAATCTGACAAGAAACCGATCACATCCAAAAAAGTAGTCTTGCCACTACCATTAGGCCCCAGGAAAACAGAAAAAGGTTTGATATCTTTTAGGGTTATATTTTGGAGAACTCTATAGTTTTTGACTGAAATTTCTTCAATTCTTGCCATTAAAAAATCACTTCCATAACTTTGGTCGCATAATTGCAGAAATACTAACAAAAATAGCAAGGGCACAGTACATCGTGCCCCTACTAAATTTGCAATCAATTAGCTGATGTTGACAATAGCTTAAGAGCTAACTTTATTACGCATCATCTAAAGCTGCAATACCAGGCAAAACCTTGCCTTCAAGTAACTCCAAACTAGCGCCGCCGCCGGTGGAGATGTGGCTCATTTGATCTGCTAAACCAACCTTTTCCACAGCCGCCACCGAGTCGCCGCCGCCAATTATGGTAGTTGCGCCAGTTTTGCTAATTTTAGCCAGAGTATGAGCGATCGCTTCCGTACCTACGGCAAATTTATCAAACTCAAATACACCCATCGGCCCGTTCCAAATTACCGTTTTGGTATCTGCAAGAGCGTCTTGGAAAACTTTTACTGAGTCTGGGCCAATATCCAAACCCATCCAACCATCTGGGATATTCTCAATACTAACGGTTTGAGAATTCGCATCTGGGGCAAAGTTATCTGCTACTACCACATCTGTAGGTAAAAGTAAGCTGACACCACGTTCTTTAGCCTTAGCTTCCAAAGACTTCGCCAGTTCTAGCTTGTCGTCTTCCACCAAAGACTTACCGACATTCAAACCACGGGCTTTGTAGAATGTGAAAATCATTCCACCGCCGATGATTAGCTTGTCGCACTTTTCTAGCAGCGTTTCAATCACGCCAATTTTACTAGAAACTTTGGAACCACCAATAATTGCTGCCAAAGGACGTTGGGGATTTTCAATGGCATTTTGCAGATATTGCAATTCCTTCTCAACCAGATATCCAGCTACAGAAGGACTTAGGAATGCAGTCACGCCTTCAGTAGAAGCATGGGCGCGATGTGCAGTCCCAAAAGCATCATTTACATAAAAATCAGCATTGGCTGCCAATTTTTTCGCAAATTCTGGATCGTTTTTCTCTTCTTCTTTGTAAAAACGGACATTTTCCAGTAACAGCACTTGACCATTTTGCAGGGCGCCGACTTTAGCTGCAACTTCATCGCCAATGGAGTCATTAGTTTTCACAACTTCTTGCCCTAGCAACTCCGAGAGACGCTTGGCAACAGGAGTTAGGCGTAATTTCTCATCCACACCCTTAGGACGACCAAAATGGCTTACTAGAATCACCTTAGCTCCCTTCTGCGTCAAATCTTTGATGGTTGGCAAAGCGGCGCGAATGCGAGTGTCGTCGGTAATGTTGCCTCGATCGTCCACAGGCACATTAAAGTCAACCCGCACTAAGGCACGTTTCCCAGAGATATCAGCCGAAGATAAACTTGCTAAACTTTTTTTGGACACACCAAACTCTCCTGATTGCCTTTTTGTTATTGTTTTGAAAGTAGAACCATCCAGATTTTACCGGAGTCAGGGGTGCCCAGGTGAGTGAGATGTTTAAGACAGTACTATTTCCAATTGATCAAAGCCGGGAAACGCGGGAAGCTGCTGACGTAGTTACCAATATCGTCCAAAAGTACGGCAGTCGCTTGGTGCTGCTGTCTGTGGTAGAAGAACCACCGCCAGATGCGCCTAGTGCAGATCCGATGGTGTCGCCAGAGATAGTTGCCAAACTGCTAGAAAATGCCCAATCTTTATTTTCTGGGCAAGGAATTAAAGCTGAAGTTCTAGAAAAACAAGGCAAACCAGCTTTTACCATCTGCGATGTCGCTGATGAAATCGGGGCTGATTTAATCATCATGGGCTGTCGGGGGCTAGGCTTGACTGAAGAGGGAGCGGATGATAGTGTTACCACTCGTGTGATTAACCTTTCCCCTTGCCCAGTGCTGATTGTGCCCTAGCAGTCCTGAGTGCTGAAAAATTTTAGGTGGTGTGTTACTGTGTTGAGACACTGCCTAAAATTATTTTGATCATTCTTGTTTATTCAGCAGTACTAAAGTCATTGAGCATTAAAACTTGTAACTCTGTAACGCGCCTGAATGCGACATCATTGGTTAAAAAAGCATCACAGCCTGCTGCTAAAGCTACGGCTATCTGAAAAGCATCAGGTAATTGTAGATTGTACTTAGCTCTGATTTGAGCAGCATCTATTGCTAGGGTTTCCTTAGCAAATGGCACAAACTCAATATTGTCATTGTCAGTCATCAACTCAATGAATTCTTGCTGTAATTCTGTTTGTCCCAAACGATAAGGTTGAACTAAGCATTCAGCTAAAGTAATAGGTGAAACAAGACCTACCAGTGGTGTATTTTGAAGTTGATCAAACGCTTCTCTGACCAAACCAAAGTATTGTGGATGTCGCTCAACGAAGTAAATAACTGGTGCCGTATCCAGAAACAAGCGCCTCATACCCTGTAATCTATTTGTAATACTCACTCCTGTTGCCCTAATTGCTTTTCTGCAATTTCTAAATCAGGGAACTCGCCACGCCTCATCCGAGTGACATATTCCTGAGCATCCATTCCTCCCATGAGATTAGGTGCTATACCGGCAAATTCCATAATATCGCGGCTTGGTTTACGTTTGATTTCGCAACGTTGCAGTTTTTGCGTTAGGTAAGCAATTAGATCCAATTGCTCTTCGGGTGTGAGTTTGTAAGCAAGTTGCTTAATTTCGTTTAGTTCTTGAGACATTTTCTATATTTTGGTTCCGCTTATTTTATTTAATGTTAACAATAGCTGAAGTCACAGCTTGGGATCTAAGGTTGTGCGTTAGCGTAGCTCGCCGTTCGCAAAGCGTCTCGTTGGCGCAGCCTCTCGTAGAGAAGAGAAGGCATCGCAAACTGCTGTAATTAAATTTGCTCACTTATCTGCTTGGAGCTATGGACGCCGCTATTTTCCCCAAAGTAGAACTAGATTATTAATAGTTTCGTAAATAATTATGAGCAAAACTCCCCGCATTCGGATTCCACCAGAAGTAAAGAAATATGTCTGGCAACGTGACAAATATCAATGCCAAAGCTGCGGTAAAACCACTGTAGAAATTAACCTCACTATTGACCATATCATTCCCCTGGCGCGTGGCGGTCAAAACGATATCAGCAATCTCCAAACCCTCTGCTTTGTCTGCAATCAGCAGAAAACAGACAACATCGATCCCCGGTTTAGACGCCATTTTGAAAATTGAAAGACTCAGATTCCCAACTTTTTAGAAAAGTATCAACTTAGAGCCAGGGCGAAGATCATTCGCGGCTACACAAACAAAGCCCAGCAACCTGAGTTCAGAGAAAATTAAGGTTTTTAACCCGTGCAGCCGCAGAGAAGTCTGAGCGGAGGCTTTCTTTGATTAGAACTTCGGAGTTTTGCTTGTGTAGACGCAGTTATGCCAACTGATTTGAAATCATGCTGACATCAACGGCTAATTTTTGCCCCAGCTTAAGCAACTGACGGCACTGATGAGTATCTTCTTCATTACCAAGGGTGGTGATACACAGAGGTATTATCTGACTGTGCAGACAACTAAAATATAGTTCTTGCGATCGCTGTAAAGAAATATCAATATTTAGTTGATCCCCGACATCAATCAACCGCTCCAATTGTTGGATATCTGCATTAAAACTACCATTGGCGTCATGCAATAATTGCCAGAGCGATCGCGCAATTAACTGTTCTAAAATCTGCTTACCGTCGGGAATATTCAGCCGACAACGCAGATGTTTTGCTTCGGTGGCGATCGCTTCTAATTCTACTATGTGATTCCAACTTTTTTGAGGATCAGCGATGTCTTGCTCAAGCGATCGTAATGTCATCAGACAGCGATGCCCTAAAGCAATATCTGCTGCTACTTGCAATTCTGGCGGCACTGCTAGCTCATCTCGATGAAACGCCATCAACACACCATAATTATCGCGGTAGACTTGGTTATACAACTGTCCTAAACGTGTCAGTGTTTCCTGACTAAGTAACCGCATAATCCGGTGGCGCTCTTCAGCAAATAGATTTTGCAAGCTGAAAGTCTCTTCCCCAAATAGCTGCGTCATCGCCAAGATAGTCTGAGCCGCACTAGCTTGTTGTAGTGCCACAAACAGTTTTTCTTTTAATTGGCTGTAGTCAAGCCGTCCGGTAAATTGTTGAATGCAGCAGTGGAAATCCCAGCCTCCCAAATGCAGTACAGCAAATACCAAATGCTCGCTTTCCCAGGTAATTTCTGATACCAGCTTTAAATTTCCGACAGCCAGAGTTAGCGATCCCATCCGTTGCAGTTGGTAATCTAGCTCATTGGCTGCGTAGCAATAAACCCGCTTATGGTAACGCTGAGGCTGTTTATCAGCAGCATCTTTTGTAGCCAAAGAATTGTGCGTCTCTGCTGGTTTCTGATGCTTAAACAGGGAGGTAATGGCGTAATGGGCTGCTACTTGCTTGAAACCAAGCTGGGCAGTTAACACCAGTTGCCGATAAATCTCGGCACCATGTTTGAAGTGCTCGACATTACTGGGGGCTAAACCAAGACGCTTGACGAAGCCTTTTTCTAACTGCACACCTGCCACATCCCCCGCCAATTCCAAAGCACGGGCGGCGTAGCGCAGAATTTGTGTCCCTTCTGGACGAGAAATTTCTTCAAAAAACCAACCGCAACTAGTAAACATCAATAAAGCGTGACGCTGCATTTCCAATAAACGGAGGGCGTCAACTTGTTCGATGGCTGTTAGTTTGTGGGTTTGATGACGTGACAGAAAACGGTTAACATTGGCAGCAGAGCGATCGCGCATTACTTGGATATATTCATCTCGTGCTAGCCAGGGATCACGAAATAACTGTCTGCCATTTTCTTCATACACCTCAGTTAGCTGATCTCGCAACCAATTTAAGGCATCCCGCAAGGGACGACGCCATTTCTGATGCCAAACACCGCCTTCTCCACCGCAACCACAATCATCTTGCCATCTATCTACACCGTGGGCGCAACTCCAGGCTGTGACTGACTTCAACTCAACTTCCCAATCGGGAGAATTTAAGCTGAGGTAGTGGGCAAAGTTCGTCACCGTCCAACCGTGTTGGGGAAACTCTTTTGTAAAGGCGAAGGCTAAAGTTTTCTCAGTTCCTTTCTTATGATGTCCAAAGGTTTCTCCATCCGTCGCCACAGAGATCAACTGGGCTGGACGATGATCCCCACGCACTGCTGAACCGATACGTCCGGCAAAGCGACTAGAATTATAAACGACATCACTAAAACCCATGTCCCGCGATATTGGCCCATCGTAGAAGAAGATATCAATGTAGGGTTTGTCATTTGTCATTTGTCCTTGGTCATTTGTTTCCTTTGACTCTTGACTAGCTTTCAAATAACAACGATAAGGACGGGTGGGATCAATCTGACTACCACCGACTTCGTACCATTCAGGATTGGGATGATCTTGAGTGGGGAGGGGACGACAACGCAGCGCCTGAGAGGGTGCAAGGATAATGAAGCGAATACCCTCAGCAACGAGAGCTTCTAGGGTTGCGTAGTCCACGCCGGTTTCTGCTAGCCAGATACCTTCGGGATCGCGGCCAAAGCGGGAGCGGAAATCTTCTTTACCCCAACGAATTTGGGTATATTTGTCGCGTTCGTTCGCCAGAGGCATGATGATGTGATTATATACTTGCGCGATCGCATTGCCGTGACCATACAAGCGATCGCTACTCTTGGCATCCGCTTCCAAAATCCGCTGATAAACCTCCACATCGTAGCGTTCTAGCCACGACATCAGCGTTGGGCCAATATTAAAACTAAAATACTCATAATTGTTGACGATTTCCACCACTTCGCCTCGGTCATTCAAGACTCTGGCAAAAGCATTTGGGCGATAACATTCCCAATGAATCCGCTCATTCCAGTCATGGAAAGGCGCAGCGCTCGGTTGGCGTTCAATTGCGTCCAGATAAGGGTTTTCCCTTGGTGGCTGGTAAAAATGACCATGTACCGTCACATAAACACCATTAGCCTTTCTCAGGGGATCGGTTTCTTTGGTGTTATTGGGATCTGAATGTAATGTTAACGTTGAGCCAGAGTTAGCTGGCATTTGGGCAGCAGAAGTCATGTATATTTATCCAAAACAAAAAACTTGCAGTTGCACCGAAAACATTGTGCGTAAAACTTTCTACAATAGTTTTGAACACAAAATCCGGTATAGACGACAACTATGGAATACAGTCAAATTTTTGCAAAATTGGTTCTAGTATAGTAGGAAATCTGCGTTATTGCACAGCGCACGCAAAGTCCGTTGGGCGGCTCTGCCGACTTAAAGGAACTTTGCAAGACAGCCTTTTCCCTGAAGGCTCAAAGTAATTCGCCATTGAATAACGCCTCAGTTATGGGTTTTCTCTTCTTCAACGCCAATTAAAATTTTGATTGTATTTTAATATATTAAACCTCATTTCTGGCATGGTATCATACCTCAAATTCGGATTTTTGCAACAAAAGATTGCGAAAAATCCTTAAATCGCAATCTTATTTTACATCTTAACACTGGACTAAAAACAGTACAATTTCTGAATTGATTTACAGACGGTTGAGAGTATCCTATGGGAGTAGTGAGTAGTGAGTGCTGAGTAAATTAAAGGAAAGAAGATAAATAGCTAAATATAAATTAAGTTAAAGTTCGTAGTTAGCCCTAAAGCCCCAACTACAAACCATGAAGTATCTTCAGTTAACTATGCTCACTTACTTGACACCATTTCTTTCTTGTTCACTCAAGACTCAGCACTCATAACTCCGTAGAATACCCTCAACTCAAGACAACAAATGTCAACTAAAAACATTATTCTTCTCGTTTTATTACTGTTTATCCCGGTTTCCTTAGCAGCTCACTTTCTAGAGTGGGGAGAATTGATAGTTTTCATTACAGCTGGATTAGCAATTTTGCCCTTAGCAGCTTGGATGGGTACAGCTACAGAAGAAATTGCTGTCGTAGTGGGGCCATCATTGGGGGGCTTGTTAAACGCCACCTTTGGCAATGCTACGGAATTAATCATCGCCCTAGTAGCGCTGAACGCTGGGTTAGTAGATGTAGTCAAGGCCAGTATCACGGGATCGATTATTAGCAACTTACTACTGGTGATGGGTTTATCCATGCTTTTGGGAGGACTGCGCTACAAAGAACAAACATTTCAGCCAATTGTGGCGCGGGTGAATGCTGCTTCGATGAATTTGGCGGTAATTGCCATTTTGATGCCAACGGCGATGAATTACACTTCTCAAGGAATTAACGAAGAAACACTTCAAAACTTTTCTATTGCTGTTGCTGTAGTATTAATCCTGGTTTATGCCCTAACACTGCTATTTTCGATGAAAACCCACTCCTATTTATATGATGTGGGTGTAGCGGAGATAGAAGCAGAGGAAACCTCTCATGCTAAACCAAATATGGCGCTGTGGGTTAGCGTGCTGCTAGTATGTACCTTGCTAGTGGCAATTGAGTCAGAAATGCTAGTCGATTCTCTGGAGGTGGCCACATCTCAGCTAGGTTTGACGGCGCTGTTTACAGGGGTGATTTTGGTTCCCATCGTCGGTAACGCGGCTGAACACGCCACAGCTGTTACCGTGGCGATGAAAAATAAGATGGATCTCTCCGTTTCGGTAGCTGTGGGATCAAGTATGCAGATTGCCCTATTTGTTGCGCCCGTGTTGGTGATAGCAGGCCGGATATTGGGTCAACCAATGGATTTGGATTTCAAACCCTTTGAATTAGTAGCTGTGGTTGTGTCAGTGTTGATTGCAAACAGTATTAGTTCTGATGGGAAGTCTAATTGGCTGGAAGGCACCTTGTTATTAGCTGCCTATACGGTGTTAGGGTTCGCCTTTTACTTCCATCCAGTTATGGATGC
The DNA here is from genome assembly GCF_041747015.1 of Nostoc sp. Lineage (GTDB taxonomy): Bacteria > Cyanobacteriota > Cyanobacteriia > Cyanobacteriales > Nostocaceae > Nostoc. The sequence continues at coordinate 46,718 of NZ_JBGTFY010000137.1, read as the reverse complement.
TGTGGGTTAGTTAGCTAGCAGTGCTGCATCTACGCCCGTCGTAGACATCGCTCTTGATTATCGCTAAGGGTGAAATTTTTGAAATCATTCTTAGCGAACAACTGCGATCGCAAGTTTCTATCAGATTGCTATAATAATCCCGCAACTTATAAAGTGTCTGATATCTACTTTAATTAAACAGAAATGGTTTGACAGATAAAATCATCCGATCTAACTCAGTTTTATTGTGTTTGAGAAGATCGTGTCCCCACAATTCATTCGTGTTATCGGAGCAATCTTTTGCAAGAGCTTCTCCGATCTTTTCAAAATCCTTCTTAATATCTCTCTTTAAACTTTCTGGTTCAGATAACACTCCAAGAACAAATACTCTATCTTCTAAATCATCTGGAATCTGAAGCTTTACATAACTCAATCTATCTTTATCTTGATCAAAATCAATCAGCAAAGCAATCATCCTGTGTGGATATTGTCGCATTTTAAAGGCATAATGATTTGTGAATTTCTTCACAACGTTTTTCCAACCACGAGCCACTGGTAAGACTTGAATAAGGGGGCTATTGGGTAGATAAACAATAAATCCGTTCGCAATCTGGCGATTAGCATCGTCTTCGGGCAACACAAGAATATGAGGTTTATCCTTATTTATGCTCATAGTTCTATATCGCCACTAATCAAGGCATCTACAAGATCACCTTGAACAGACATATCACTGAGTAATCTGATCAAAGTTGGCTCTAAGTGGCTTTTTCGATCAAGTACAAAGGTATTTTCATTTGAAAACTTTCGGATTGCTTCCTCATCATGCGAAGTCATCAAAATTTGTCCACTATTCTTAAATGAGCGTCGCAGTGATGTTATAAAAAGTCCAACTTCTGACAAGGATAGATAGTTGTCCGGCTCGTCCCAAAAGCAAAAAAGTGGACCGTATGATTTGTTAGCAGCCAAAAGAACAGCACAAAGAAAAAAGCATTTTTCACCGTCAGATAAGTCTTTAAAGTTAACACTCAGATTCGCATTATTTTCTTCAAAGCGAACAATCATGCTTTTGAAATCTTTGCCGATTAGCTCATTCAGAAAATCCTTAATATCAGGCATAACTTCTCGAAGATATTGGTCAACCTGTGTGTAGGCACCAGGATAGCGACTGAGTAACCCAGAAAACCACTCTCCGAAGTTTGAAGCATCCCGTTTTGGCTCCAAAGTGTCGTCGTTAGATTCTCCTGTCATCAAGCTTGGGATCGGGGCTAAAATGATCATGCGAGCAAGCCAAGTCTTGAAAATATGAATAGGATCAGTCTGAATTACTGGAAGGGCAACAAGATGCCAATCTACTAAAAACTGAGCCTCACGATTTTGTGAGTTGTTGTAAACAGTGACTTGAGCTTCTTTTCGAGAGTATATTGGATCTCCTGCAATTATCAATTGCTCTTCAAAAACTCGAAGCTCTTTAAATTTTTCTGGTAACTCTAAAGCTAGGACATATTTGTATAATTTCTTTTCAATTAATACTTCTATTTCAAACCGAATCGGAACATCAGACCTTCCACTAGCGAAATCCTTCGACTGGACAAGTTGGCCAACTCTATTAATGCCTCGACCTATAGACTGAAGTACCTCTAATGCAGAGGCAATAGTTGATTTACCTGCACCGTTTTTTCCAATCAAGAGAGCAGATGACATCCCCTGTATGGGCAGTTGAAAGTTTTCTAGACATCTGAAGTTGTGTATATATAGTCTTTGGAGCATAGGAAAACTATTCCGAGGAGTTGAAAGTGAAAGAACTTTTTGATCTACCTAAGTTAATTATTTATGTAATTGCATCACTTCTACTACGACTATGATCGTACCTTACGTTTTATTGCAAATTGGATGAACTGCGATCGCACTCGATCATTTGATGTCTACGACGGGCTACGCCTACGCACACCACACCACTAAACTAGAAAGTAAGATGCTCAGGATAGCCTATGGATGCCACGATAACCACTTTATTCAAATTGAAAATCGACTTGACTGATGATCAATTTTTCCAGGTATGTCAGAAAAACCGCGATTATCGATTTGAGCGTACAGCATCAGGGGAATTATTAATTATGCCACCTACAGGTAGTGATACTGGCAGACGTAATGTGAAAATTACTACTCAATTAGATATTTGGAATTCTGAGAGTAATTTAGGCGAAGTTTTTGACTCTTCAACTGGCTTTACTCTACCCAATGGTGCAGAACGTTCTCCTGATGCTTCTTGGGTGAAGCTTGAGCGTTGGAATGCTTTAACCCCAGAACAACAAGAAAAATTTGCTCCGATTTGTCCTGATTTTGTAGTAGAGTTACGCTCTCCTAGTGATTCTCTAAAAGATTTGCAGGAGAAAATGCAGGAGTATATCGAAAATGGCGCTCAATTAGGTTGGTTAATTGACCGAAAAAATAAGCGAGTAGAAATTTATCGTCCAGGCAAAGATGTAGAGATATTAAACAATCCTAATAGTTTATCAGGAGAAAATGTCTTACCTGGATTTGTGCTGCATTTACAACAGATTATGTAGCCTTGCCGCTACCTAACAAATACAGCAAGGCCATGCGAACGGCGACACCGCTGGTAACTTGCGATTGAATGAGACTAAATTCTGGGTCATCCATCAAATCAGAACTAATTTCAACACCACGGTTAACTGGCCCTGGATGCAAAACTTTGACGTTAGGTTTACAAAGTTGCAGTTTTGTGCGTGTAATACCAAATAGCTGATGATATTCTCGTAAACTTGGTAGCAAATGAGCCGTCATCCGTTCTTTTTGCAGGCGCAAAGTCATGACAAAATCGGCATTCTCCAAAGCTGGTTCTAGCTGCCAATGTAGAAAAAGTTGAGGAGTGGGGGAATAATTCCTGACTCCTATCTCCTCAGAGATATATTCGGCAAATAATTTGGGTAAGAGGGTAGGTGGTGCTGCGAGATGCACTTGGGCACCACTGGCAATTAAACTCCAAATATTCGATCGCGCCACGCGAGAATGGAGAATATCCCCAACGATCGCAATCTTTTTATCCTTTAAAAGTTCTAATCTGGGATGATGCGAGTCTATTAAGGTACAAATGGTAAATAAGTCTAGCAGTGCTTGGGAAGGATGCTCATGTTGACCATCACCAGCATTGAGGACACTAACTTTTACACCTAGACGATCCATTTCAGATGCGATCGCATTGGGTACTCCTGCCTCTCGATGGCGGACTACCATAATATCAGTTCCCATCGCTAAATAGGTCTTCGCCGTGTCGAGAATTGTTTCTCCCTTAGTCATAGAAGAAGTGGCTGCGGCGAAGTTCAGCGTATCTGCACTTAAGCGTTTGGCAGCGAGTTCAAAACTGCTGCGAGTACGGGTAGAGGATTCAAAAAATAAATTTGCCACCACTTGTCCCTGCAAGGTTGGCACTTTTTTCGTCCGCCGTGATAGCACCTCTTGAAAAGAAGCAGCAGTTTGCAAAACTGTATCGTATTCAGTAGTAGTGAAGTCAGCTAGGGAAAGAATGTGATGACGATTCCAGGTATTAGTAGTCATAAGATGAGGAGAGTGGAGATTAAAGACTCATTCACGAGTATCAAAGACTGGTTAGTGAGTATCAAAGACTCTTTAGCGAGTTTCAATGCCCAATGCCCAATGCCCAAATACAATACCTTTCACGCTGGTAAATGTAGTACTTGCAAAGCAAAAGAAATCAGAGTGAGGAACGTCAAAAATCCAATTGTATCTAACATTGTTGTCACTAACGGCCCACTAACTAGCGCTGGGTCGAGCTTCAGCCGTTTCAAACCCATTGGCAGTAAAGTGCCGAGTGTAACAGCCACAATTGTATTAGTTGCCATTACCATGCCGGCAATTAAAGCCACCCATCGCTCTTGGGGTCGCGCCCAAATTAAGGAAAGCAGGATCATTGTTGTGGCTAAAACTACGGCTGTGGCTAAACCAGCTAGAAGTTCTTTGCGAAGAATTTTTAGAGTATCTTTGGGTGTTACCTCACCTACTCCCAAGCTGCGGATTGTTACCGTTAACGATTGAATACCAACAGTGCCACCTGTGTTAGAAAAAATCGGCATGATCACTGCTAAAACTGGCACTGCGGCAATTACAGATTGGAAAGGCGCGATCGCACTGGCTGCACCAATATACAAGCCCATGATGCCTAACAGCCAAGGCAAACGGTTGCGGATAGTGAGTAAAGGAGAGGACAAAGCAGTTTCATCACCACTTACACCAGCCAGTTTTTGGATATCTTCTGTAGCTTCTTCTTCCAAAATATCCATGACATCATCAATAGTGACAATGCCTACTAATCGGTCTTCTCGATCAACCACGGGGATAGCGATTAAGTCATAGCGCTGCATGATTCGCGCTACTTCTTCTTGAGGGGTTTCAGTTGTCACTTTGATGACGCGATTGCTAGCAATATCCCCGATGGAAACATCGGGAAAGGTAAACAGCAATTGGCGCAGTGAAACAACTCTCACTAGCGTCCGGTTGTCGTCTGTAACGTAGGCGTAGTAAATCGTTTCCTTGTCTTCATCCTGACGGCGGATTTTGCTCAGGGCTTCACCGACAGTTAACCCTTCCCGTAATCGAACATATTCCGTTGTCATCACTCGCCCGGCGGTACCTTCGGCATAACCGAGAATCGTTGCCGTTGCTTGCCTTTCTTCTGGACTTAGTTGCTGTAGTAGCCGTTTGATTACCCCAGCCGGGAGTTCATCAAATAATTCTGCCCGTTCGTCGGGACTCATGGCTTCTACAAGCTGCACTACCTGAACATCATGGAGAGAATTAATTAGTTCTTGCTGCACTTCTGTTGGCAGATATTCAAATACATCAATTGCCTGACCTTTGTTGAGTAAACGGAATGCGATCGCTCGTTGTTTTTCAGGCAATTGTGTAATGTATTCTCCCACATCTACAGGTTGTAAACGATTTAAATCCCATTTCAACTGATTTAAATCGGTAGTATCAGTCAGCAAATCACGAATATCTTGTGTAAGCATTATATGTCCTCCCAAAAATCTCCCCCGCGCTGGGAGACTTCCTCACCAACTCAGAGGAGTGTGATACTGCCATCTTGTGGACTATGGTCCATAAAATCTCAAAAATTCAACATCGATATCCAAGTCTGGGCATCGCTAGTGATAATCCTAACCCAGAATGGCGATCACCGCTAGATATTGACTGTTTTTAGGAGGAACTGGGCGTTTAATTCATACTTCTGGTTGGCATTTAGAGCGTTACCTCATTTGATATCACTCAATACGGTTCGGTTAAGCTCAAAAATAAAAATGCGTAGGTTGGGTTGAGGAACGAAACCCAACATTTTGCGGCGTAGGTTGGGTTGAAGCTTTGCGAAACCCAACCTACAATATTTTTAACCGAACCGTATTGTGATATCACTTGGTAATAGAAAACATCCACTCGCTTAAAAGTTGGTTTACTTTATCGGGTATTTCATCATGAGGACAATGACCCGCAGTTAAAAAATGTTCTGTCAATTCTGGACAATATTGACGAAATTTTTGAGAACGTTCTTTAGCATTCATCCAAGGATCAGCTTCTCCCCACAACATCAATAAAGGACAAGTTAATTGCTTTAATAGCACATCAACTTTTTCCCCTTGAGGAGTGCTAAAAACTGAAACAAATACATCTAACGCACCAGGATCGTAAGCAGGGCGAGAAATTTCTTCGACTAATTGGTTTGTAATCGCACTCTTGTCAAGATAAACTTTTTCTAGAGTTTGGCGAATTACCCAGCCTTGTCGCACATATTGAAATAATAAAAACTGGGCTAAAGGTTGTTGAAAAATCCACTTAACCGAGTCACCAAAAAGTTTCTGCAAAGTAGCAGATTGTTTAGGAGGCTGAATTTCTGATTGTAAAGCTTCAGGTTCAGATGTCGGCTGGCTTTCGCTGAATGGCCCTGCACTGTTGAGCAAAACTAAACCAGTTGCACTGTTGGGATGTTGGGCTGCAACACATAAGCAAGCATAGCCACCAAGGGAGTTACCTGCTAATACTGCTTTTTGACCAATGACTTCACTGATAAAATCGTTAAGTTGGTCGCGCCACAAGTCGCCACTATACTGCAATTTTTGTTTTGCCGATCGCCCGAATCCCAAAAGGTCGATCGCAAATACTTCAAAATCTTGACACAATCCTGTGATATTCTTGCGCCAGTGGTCTGTAGAAGCACCAAATCCATGTACCAAGAGCAAGGGCGGACGTTGCGGTTGTTTCTCTCCCGCACGCACATAATAAATACTGTGCCCTCGCCACTGCCAATATTTACCAGGAGTTGGGGTTGTAGAGGGGGCTGTAATTGCCTGCATAATTAAAAGAAATGTTAAGTAGCTTTTAATAATTGTAGGCTAGTGGAAGGAGTGGGGGCAGAGAAAGCAGAGGAGATCCCCCCAACCCCCCTTAAAAAGGGAGGCTAATGTCTCTTTTACCCCTTTTTTAAGGGGGTTGCCGGAGGCGGGGGGATCTTAATCGAAGCGTATTGGGAGATAAAGAAGCAAAAATGTCGGAAGTTTGAGCCTTTGAACCTCAATGTTGAGCCTTTGAACCTCGATGTTGAGTCTTTGAGCCTCGATGTTGAGTCTTTGAGCCTCGACGTTGCACCTTTGAGCCTCGACGTTGAGCCTCTGAACCTCGACGTTGAGCCTCTGAACCTCGACGTTGAGCTTTTGATGCTGAAGCTTGACAAATGACAAATGACAAATGACAAATGACAAATGACAAAAGTATTAATTACAGGCAAGACTAAACTACTAGGAGTCATTGGACATCCGGTGGAACATTCGCTGTCGCCACTGATGCATAATGCTGCAATCGCTCATTTGGGATTAGATTACGTTTATCTTCCCTTTCCTATTGCACCAGAGAATTTAGAGATTGCGATCGCAGGTTTCGCCGCTATTGATGTTGTCGGTTTTAATGTGACAATTCCTCATAAACAGGCTATCATCCCCCTGCTGTCAGAAATTACTCCCGTTGCTCAAGCTATCGGCGCAGTCAATACTGTTAGTCGCCAAGATAATAGATGGATAGGTACAAACACAGATATAGAAGGATTTATCGCCCCTTTGCAGACAACCTATAAGCAGGATTGGAGTCAGAAAGTAGCGGTAATTTTAGGCAATGGTGGCGCGGCTAGAGCAGTTGTCGCAGGTTGTCACCAGCTAGGTTTTGCTAAAATTTATGTGTTGGGGCGCAATGCGGAGAAATTACAAGCATTTTGCGATAGTTGGAGTAATTCACCTATAGAAGAGAATTTGCAAGTCGGTACATGGGACGAACTAGCAAAATTGATTCCTCAAGCAGATTTGCTAGTAAACACAACCCCTATCGGGATGTATCCCAAAGTTAATGAGTCGCCTTTGAGTGGAGAGGAAATCGCAAATTTACCAACTGGTGCGATCGCTTACGATTTAATATATATTCCTAAACCGACGCAATTTCTAGAGCAAGCTGAAAAACAAGGCGCAATTGCGATCGATGGCTTAGAAATGCTAGTTCAACAAGGAGTAGCAGCCTTAAAAATTTGGTTACAACAGGAAACTATACCCGTAGAAGTGATGCGTCAAACATTGAGAGAGCATTTGGGTTTGGGTTGATGGAGAAAAAATTTCCTCCTCAATTGCTCCCAACGCTTTCAAAGTTTCTTTTTGAGCCTCTGTTATCCTTCTCAAAATAATTCGTAATTTACAATGACGCTCCTACGTCGCTAACGTAAGTCGTAATTATTACCCCACGACTGAAGTCGCTTGCTCTGAAATAATGATGCTATACGTTTTTATGTCTCCATTGATGAATCAAGAGGCTTGTACCTATTTAATTACGAATTAGTTAGTAGTTGGGTGGTGTACTATGATTGGGGTGTAATGTTCATTCAAATGGTCTTTCTTTCATGCAACTGGAAGAGTATTTCAATGTTCTTGCGCCAGATGACATCCGGCTAAAAGGAACACGCATTGGTATTGAGACGATTCTCTACGACTATATTTACCATGCTCGGACTGCCGAAGAAATTGCACAAACTTATTTGTCTTTGACTTTGGAGCAGGTTTACGCCACGATTCTTTATTACCTGCATAATCGAGAAGCAATGAGTCAGTATTTGGGAGATTGGGTTGAGCATGGCGAAAGGATGCGGGAGGAGCAACGGCGCAACCCATCACCAGCGAGAATGAAACTGCGAAATTTGAAGGCAGAACGAGATCCATTGAGAAAATCGAATGACCCTCAAGTATCTATTGGATGAAAACGTTGATCCTGCGTATGTTCGCCAACTGAGACGACAAAAACCAGACTTGGCTGTGCGGATGATCGGCGAACCTGCCACACCACCTAAAGGCACACTTGACCCAGAGATTATCAGCTGGTGCGAAGCTACAAAGTTTATTTTAGTCACGAACAATCGCAAGTCGATGCCCGTCCACTTAGCTGACCATCTTGCCCAAGGTCAGCATATACCCGGTATTTTTATCCTGAATCCCAATTTGAGCATTGGTGAGAACCTAGATGAGTTGCTCGTTGTAGCCGAAGGGTCATTTGATGATGAATATCAAGACCGGATTGAGTATTTACCACTGACTGAGTAGTGTCTCTTGCACCCTATGACCGAGCGAATGTATTATCCTTAAGAATTTCAGCAATGATATTCCATCCCGGCAAAATTTTGCCTGCAATGTCAGATTCAACACCCCGACTTTGCTGCTTGCCTGTTTGGATAGAAAAACAAGAATCATTTGGGTCGGTTGTCAAAACATTAGAGCGGGTGATGTTATAAAAGGCAAGTGTAGCAGAAACTCGCTCACTCAAATCTGTTTTGGAGTCGTTATATATCACGCTTGAATCTATGTTTGCTAAACCCCAAATATTTTTATCATGGCTTGCATTCTTCCTTAGTTGTGCAAGTCTATTTCTTAGTTCTTGGATTATTCTTTCTGCTCCAAATATGTTTTTACTCACTCTAGCAGTCGGAGCGCCAGAAGTCAGTCCTTGGTTATTCTTATTAAATTTGCTTCCTTTATTGCTTTCTTTATCCTACATCCGTCGCCGTAAACTACGACGTTTAGCTTGTATTTTCAGTTTGATAGGATTGCTAATTTGTGGATGGGTACTAGTGAATATCCCACTAACTCAAATGCAGATGGACAAAGCGATGAAACAAGGATTGGGAGCAAATTATCTAGAGCAAATTCCAGTCCAAGTAAGGGATAAGATGCAAACCCATCCCTTTAACTTAGTTAATTTCTTCCGGGGTATTCCATTAGGCAAAACACGTCATCAAACAGATATTATTTTTGCTTCTCCTGCGGCAGTTCCGTTAAAAATGGAAGTTTACCAACCCCCAGAGGTAGGGAAATATCCAACAGTGGTAGTAATTTATGGTGGAGCTTGGCAACGTGGCAATCCTGGAGCTAATGCTGAGTTTAATCAATATATCGCTAATCATGGATATACAGTATTTGCGATCGCCTATCGACACGCACCTAAATATCGGTTTCCAGCTCAGTTAGATGACGTGCGTACAGCCCTAAATTTTATTCGCAAACACGCAGCTGAATATGAAGCCGATCCAGAACGCATGGTACTTTTAGGACGTTCTGCGGGAGCGCATCTAGCCATGTTAGCGGCTTATCAAACAGATGCACCACCAATCCGTGGCGTGGTGAACTATTACGGGCCTGTTAACTTACCTGAAGGATACAAAACCCCGCCAAATCCCGATCCGATCAACACCCGTGCTGTTTTAAAAGCATTTCTCGGTGGTTCTCTCGAAGAATTGCCAAATCAGTATAAAATTGCGTCACCGATAAATTACCTGACGCATCCTTTACCACCAACTTTATTAATTTACGGTAGTCGTGACCATTTAGTAGAAGCGCGATTTGGCAGACAGATGTATGAACGTTTACATGACTCTGGTAATACTGCGGTTTATCTAGAAATTCCTTGGGCAGAACACGCTTTTGATGCTGTTTTCAATGGTGTCAGCAATCAATTAGCGTTATATTATACCGAGAGGTTTTTGGCTTGGGCGTTGTTCAAGCAATAATTTTATTAAAATGCACTTAAATTTCAAAACGTAGACAGTCAATCAAAACAAACACTGTAGCGACTTTTTTCTTCAGGTCTTGAGATGCAAATTTAACTATATAGGTGTCTAAACTATCGTTTCCACAAGCAAAAATTGAGCGGTTATGCCTTTTACTATCTAGCAACTCAATCGTTTAAAAATATTTCAATATCTACTTTTGAGGCCAGCGCCAATTGTAGCGGTTCCATTCGTAGATGCCTTGAATTTCATACTCAGCGCCATTGAAGAAGCGGACGACGCAATTAGTAGAGGTATGATCACCGTTGCTAATTTCATCAACCTTAATCACCATACAGGGAAACCATTCGCGCTTACAAGGCCCATCTTCTTGCACCCATTCCCATAGTGCATTGGAAACTTCAATGCGATCGCCTACTCTCAGCTTCAGTGCATCCTCAAAATAAGAATACTTATCAAAATGGTATGACTCAACACGATTCAGCCATTGTAAACCATAGCGTTGCCGGATAAATTGTACTGTCCCAGAATCATTTTCCAGCAGCCAGTCGTTGAGTAATTGCACTTTCCAAGTGCGGTTGCGTTGTTCTTCATCCTTAACAAACTGTAAAAATACTTCTAACTCCTCTGAGTTAAGTTCGTCTAAAGGATTAGCAATATCTGTCACCCCAGACTTAGAGTTTCCCTGAAATTGCTCGATCACTTGCAGTAATATCTCTTTTTGGGTGTCAGTGAGAGGACAACTGGCTGCATCACAACGATTAAAGGCTGCAAGCATAGCTGTTTCAATCTCATCTGGAGTCATAAATTAATCGCAATTGAGAGTTTATTTCCCTAATTATTACAAAGTTTAAATTAAAGTCTCCAATTTTCTTGTAGTTAAATATAGACATAATTAAACTAAGATGCTTAATATTCAGGAAAGCCAGGAGTCAGGAGAAAAACTTTATTCTGTCTTCTATCTCCTGAGTTCTTGGTATCGGTTTGATATTTTCTAGTGTTGACCTACTTATCACCTAGTTAGAGAAATTGCCATGACTCAAACTCAGCATCCCACCAAACTCCTGACTTTTGAGGAATTTCTGGCTGATGACGATGTCTACGACGGGCTACGCCTACGCACTGATACCCGCTATGAATTAGTGGATGGGGAGCTAGTAAAGACGCTAACCCAGAGCCAGGAAAACTGTGGTATTGCCAAATTTCTGCTGTTCGAGTTGGCAAAGCATTTTCCGATCACCTTGCTGGCTTACAAAGACATTGAAGTTGAAGTTAGTGGGCGGCGAGCAACCTGTCGTCTACCGGATCTTGTGGTGCATACGGAAGAGTCGAAAGCGGCTTTGATTGGCAGCCACCGCAATCTGATTACCCGCAATATGCCCCCGCCTGCGCTGGTGGTTGAAGTCGTCAGTCCCGGAACTGAGAACCACAGCCGCGATTACCGTTACAAACGCACGGAATACGCAGCTAGAGGCATTACCGAATACTGGATTGTTGATCCAGAGTTAAAACAAATCACCGTTTGCAAATGGGTGGAGGGACAGTATGAGGATACTGTGTTGAAGGGTACGGCGACAATTGCATCAGATGTAGTAGCCGATTGGGAATTGATCGTAGAGCAGGTGTTTGCAGTTGCGAATCAATGAGAGAAGTTAAGAATAGGGAGTAGGGGTATATTGTAAGCTAACGTTATAAGTTACATAATTATTGAATAAAATCACGGGGTCTTTTATGCAGTTGCGCTCACTCACGGTCGTTTTTATTTCTTGTCTCATCACCTTTCTATCGTGGGCGATCGCTCCCTCATCTATAGCGCTGACACAGATTAAACTATTTGATGTATCTTATAAAGATTGTCCACCAGAACTAGCACAAGGGGCTGTTACCAGTAGTGGGAGCGCCGCTGCCAGTTGTTTTCTCGTCGTTGGCAAAGCAGAAAATGGCACTTATAAAACAGTCTACGACGCAGATATTTTTGGGCGGATCTATGATGCCAACAATGACTCAGTAATGCAAAACCGCACCCGTCTTGGTTCTATTACTGAGGTGCCCCCAGGTATTAGCGATTTTGAGTTGAGAATTTCTGTACCTGCGAATCAGCCTACTCCGTTGAAGCTGAAGCAGTTTAAAGCCGCGGGATTTAGCGCTCAAGTCCGTAAGTAATAAATTTTAACTTTTTTTGCTAGAAGTCCTTCACCTTATCTAAAGATTCGGTGTCGGGATGAATAGCGCACAAATAGGAATAGTCTCTTGACAGAAATAGTAGTTCTCTAATTAAGAGATTTCCTAATGATTTCAACGTCTAATTCTAATAATTCTGCTATTTCCTGAATACTTAGCCCTTTTTGTAGTAATTTTGGTACTAGTCCTAGCTTGACTTCATCTTTTACTTCTTCTTTTGCTTCTTGATAAACTCTGGTTTGTTTAAGTAAATTTAAATTCAGCATAGTTTCTATCTCCTCTCGATTAAAATTAGGAAACTTGTAAACAATAATCTCTTCTATAAATTCTAAAACTTTTCTTTGGATGAGAACATCTGCTAATTCCAATTTAGCTTTGTCAATTAGCTGTTTAGCAAGTTCTGGGGCTTTATTCTCAGTTTCTACAACCAATCTGACAATTCCTACACCCAGAGATTCTTCCGCTACTACCTCAAGTTCGTCCAGATAAAAGCAGCGTAAATGAGGCTCTAACAAGGCACGATAACGTAGATGACAGGATGTTTCATTACTGTGCTGAGCATAAATAACTATTGCATACCACTCAGGAGTGACTGGTTTATATTGAGAAAAGTAAAGGAAAATACTTGTAAATAGACGGTCATAAAATTCTTCATCTTTGTAAAACTGAACTTCTACAAAGTAAAGCGGCTCATTAATAAATTCTTCTACAGGAGAAAATACTCCATCTAAACGAAAAGAACGTTGTTTAATTTCTGGTGCAATAAACTGATAAGCATTGGTATTAGTATTAGATTGACCAATAAGTTCAAATAAAATGCTCGGAAATTCTTGAAATATATCGTAGAATATGGCGTCAGTTTTCAATTATTGCATCCATCATTAGTGCATAAGTCTGAGCTAGTTAGCCCAGACCTAAAATTCTTTACTTGAAGTGCAGCAAACTGCAAATTCTGTGTTATCAGATGGCTTGCAGACCACCACCTACTATTTGAAGCAGTATAATAGCTAACATTGGCGAAAAATCCATTCCGCCTAATGGGGGAATAATTCTGCGAAACAGATTCAGATAAGGGTCGGTGATCTGGGCTAAAGCGGCAAATGGCTGGTTATACCAGTTAATTGTCGGGAACCAGGTCAACAAAACCCGAACAATGAGCAAATAGCTATAAAAGGTGACGAAGGTAGCTAGTGTCGTAATCAGTAAATTCATGGGTGGTTAATTTCCTACTAAGTATCAAACGCGGTCTTATTCTTTAATTTTAATTTAGTCCATGTCATCGTGGCTGCGGATTGGGTACTTACCACACTTGACACTTTCACCACGCCCGAACAAACCTCAGGAGTCTTTAGTAAGAGAGCGATCGCCAATTGTCTGTGGTAAACCGCCGTTCACATTCCCCAGTTGCTCTCGCACTTCATCAATTGTGGCATTTAACTGGGCAATTTTATCTTCGAGCGATCGCCTGGCCGTTTCTATGCCGCTGCTCTCACTTTCTGAGGCTTTCATCTGACGCCGCTTTGCTGCTATTCTCTTAGCTTCGGCAAGGCTCTCCGTCAGTTCTCTTTCCTCCTCTGCTAGCAATTGAGGCTCGCGTCGAGAAGCAATCAGTGCGCCGATGACACCACCAAATACGCCACCGACAAACGCCCCGGCTACAAAACCACTGCCAAAACCATCTCGCTGACTCATATATTTACTGCCTTCAACAAACCTTGCAACTCTTACAGTAGTTATGCTATTTCTATTCCCTAGCTGCATACTAGCTTAAGTCCCAAAGATGCGATCGCCTGCATCTCCTAATCCCGGTAAAATATACCCCTTGTTGTTAACTTCTTGATCAATAGTAGCTGTGTAAATTATTAAACCTGGATAAGCTGCACTCAGTTTTTGCAAAGCTGGTGGAGCCGCCACCACACAAACAATCCGCATCAAGGCTGGATCAGCACCCCGTTGTGTTAATTCTGTCATCACCGCCATTATCGACCCTCCTGTTGCCAACATTGGATCGGTAATTAACACTCGTGTCTGCGGGTCAAATTTTTCTGGTAACTTGTTCAGATAACAATGAGGTTGCAGTGTCTCTTCATCTCGCACCAAGCCAAAATGGTAAATCGATGCCAAAGGCAGTAAAGTCTGCGCTCCCTCAAGTAATCCTAGCCCAGCTCGCAAAATCGGCACTACCGCCATAGGTATCTGCGGATCAATCACGGTTGCTAGACAGGAATCCAAGGGACTTTGCACCACTATCTCTTGGGTCGGCAACCAGTCTCGCGCAGCTTCATAAGTCAGCCATCTTCCCAACTCAGTCATCGCACTGCGAAATAATACTGAAGGGGTGCTTGCATCACGGGCGACAGCCAGCCAGTGTTTTATCAGGGGATGGGGTGGAACATAAACGCGTAATTGTAGCGTCATAGCCAGAAATAGGCGACTTTTTATTGTACAAGAACTGAAACACCATAATACTCTTTCCTGTATACGGCTGACACCTAGAAATTAACACTCTCACTTTTATTGATAAATTTTGCTATTAGTAGTTGACATCTATTCCTAATTAAGGCTATATTCTTATCCAGTGTTCTCCTCTCTTTTAAGGATCGGCAGACGGGATTAGCCAGCGACAGCAGGCTCGTCCCTCTTTTTTTTCAAGAGTCAAAATAAGCTACTCTGGACTATAGACTTTTGACGTTGGACTTTGTGAAACGGCAAAAATGCAAGATATTGATGTGATTGTGATTGGGTCTGGTATTGGTGGATTAGTAACAGCCACCCAGTTAGCAGCGAAGGGAGCGAAAGTACTGGTACTGGAACGTTATTTGATTCCAGGTGGTAGCGCTGGTTATTTTGAACGCCAAGGCTATAGATTCGATGTTGGAGCATCGATGATTTTTGGGCTGGGACAAAACGGCACTACCAACTTACTCACCCGCGCCTTGTCAGCTGTGAATGTCAGCCAAGAAGCGATCGCAGATCCGGTGCAGATTCACTATCATTTACCCCAAGGTTTAGACCTGAAAGTTGACCGAGTTTATGAAAAATTTTTACAAAATCTTACTGCTCATTTTCGCCATGAAGAGCAGGGGATTCGTCGCTTTTATGACGAATGCCAAAAAGTCTTCAAGTGCCTCAATAGTATGGATTTGCTCTCTCTTGAAGAACCTCAGTATTTACTGCGGGTATTTTTCCAGCATCCTTTGGCGTGTCTCGGTTTAGTCAAGTATCTCCCTCAAAATGCCGGGGATGTGGCGCGGCGCTACATCAAAGACCCCCAATTACTGAAATTTATCGATATGGAGTGTTATTGCTGGTCGGTGGTTCCAGCAGACATGACACCAATGATTAATGCTGGGATGGTCTTTTCTGACAGGCATTATGGCGGAGTTAACTATCCCAGAGGCGGGGTGGGACAAATTGCCCAAAAACTAGTGGAAGGTCTAGAGAAGGCTGGAGGTAAGATTCAGTATCAAGCTAGAGTCACGAAAATTATCATAGAACAGGGAAAAGCGGTAGGTGTGGAACTGGCTAATGGTAAAGTATATCGAGGTAAACGCATAGTTTCTAATGCTACACGCTGGGATACATTTGAACAGTTACTACCACCACCAGAAATCCCACGTAATGAGAAAAAATGGCAACAAAATTATCAAAAATCTCCAAGCTTCTTGAGTTTGCATATAGGGATAAAGGAGTCAGTTTTACCTGGGGGGACAGAGTGCCATCATATTTTGTTAGAAGATTGGGAAAAGATGACAGCAGTGGAAGGCACAATTTTTGTTTCAATTCCTACATTGCTTGACCCAGATTTAGCACCAAATGGATATCACATCATTCATGCCTTCACGCCTCACTGGATTGATGATTGGCAAGAACTTTCTCCGAGTGAGTACGAAGCGAAGAAAGAAGAAGCGGCTGAGCGAATTATTGACCGCTTAGAGAAGATTTTTCCAGGCTTAGATGCCGGATTGGATTATTTAGAGGTGGGGACACCCCGGACCCATCGCCGCTTTTTGGGTCGTGAGGATGGCACGTATGGGCCAATTCCCCGTCGCAAGTTACGGGGTTTATTGAAGATGCCCTTTAATCGCACGGCGATTCCAGGATTGTATTGTGTAGGGGATAGTACCTTTCCGGGTCAAGGGTTGAATGCAGTCGCTTTTTCTGGCTTTGCCTGTGCCCACCGGATTGCCGTAGATTTAGGGTTTTAACATACATAAATCAAGATGATCACAGGAACAACCGATAAAAAGAAAATCATCACCAGACAAGAGTTTTAGTCTAAGAGGATGTTTGAAAAGTCTTCTTATTGGTGGCTACGCAGATAAACGCCTCGTCATCAGAATAGACAACTATCTATCTACCTGGTTTTGGCGGTTTGCGTTGCGGTTTTATACCAGTGCTTCGAGTTAAGGGCGACTTCTACTTATTTTTACCTAAATTTAAGAAGTTTTTGTAAAAATCTTGAAGAAATTTCAGGAAATTTACATAGCGGATATGATGTCAATAGAGAAATCACGGTAATTATAGTTGACAGTCAACTGCTTAAAACCAAAAAAGGTACAAAATGAGTTTTGAATCTAACGTCAAACTGACGATCGCTCTTGCTAATCCAGATTTAGATGCAGACGAGCAAGAACGGGAAACACGGAATCTGTTGCGAGATATCAAAGAGCAAGATGTTGAAAGTGCGGAACTCGTAGCAGTTACAGAAATACCCGAAGGAAGCAAGTCTGTTGGCGGTTTTCTGGTAGGTGTGTTGCAGGCAGAGGTGAGCCTTGCCAATTTTAAGAAATTGTTGGGATATTTGGGCGATCGCTTGGGTAACAAAAGCATTGAATTGGAAGTCGAAGCTAACGGCAAAAAGTTGAAAGTGAAAGCCAGCAGTCGGGAAGAATTAACCGCCGCCATTGAACAAGCTCAAAAGTTTGTCGCAGGTAACTAAGAAATCCATGAGCTAAGGAAGAATAACGAGATGGCGAAAGTAGCACTGCTAATCGGAGTCAGTGAGTATGAGCCTGGCCTTACCCCATTGCCAGCAGCAGCAAAAGATGTCGAAGCCATGCAGCGAGTTTTGCTGCATCCAGAGATTGGCGGTTTTGATGATGTAACACTGCTAATAAATCCTCAACGATATGTAATGGAGGAAGCCATTGAAACTTTATTTACTGGTTGTCAAAGAGATGACCTCTTGCTGCTATTCTTCTCTGGTCATGGAATTAAGGATGAAAGTGGTAAGCTTTACTTTGCTACTCGTAATACCCGTAAAAATTTACAAGGAAGGCTTGTCGAGACAACCGCAGTAGCAGCTAGTTCTGTGCATAAGTTCATGAGTGATAGTCGCTCTAAGCACCAAGTAGTGATTCTCGATTGTTGCTTTAGTGGCGCCTTTGCTGAGGGAATGTTAGCAAGAGATGATGATTTTGTAGATATTAAAAACCAATTGGGTGGAGAAGGACGGGCTGTTCTCACATCTTCGACTTCAACCCAATATTCTTTTGAACAACAGGGAGCAGATACCTCAACTTATACCCGCTACATAGTTGAAGGACTAGAGACTGGTGCAGCAGACCGGGATGAAGATGGTTGGATTTCTGTTGATGAATTGCATGAGTACGCCAAAAGTAAGGTTCAAGAAGTTGCTCCAGCAATGAAACCGGAGATATATGCAATTAGAGAAGGCTTTAAAATTCTCCTTGCTAAAGCACCCAGTGACGATCCATATCTCATATATCGTCGAGAAGTTGAGTATTTGATAAGTGCAGGTGATGGTCGCATTTCGGATGCTGGGCGCGATGTGTTAGATGAGTTACGACATAATCTAGAACTAACATCTGAGGAGGCTGTGGCAATCGAGGATAAGGGTTTAGAACCTCACCGAGAGTATCAGAGAAAATTGAAGCGATATGAGGAAAGATTTATTAAAGAAATTCAGCGTGAGTATCCTATTAGTGATAACACTCGTGAACAATTAAAACGTTTTCAGAAAGTTTTAGGATTTACAGACGAAAATATAGCCTTAATTGAAGCTCCGATAATTGCCGAACAGCCATCTACCGCACCTCCAGGAAATCCTCCACGCCCACGAAATAACAATTTTATACAATACATAGGAGCCAGCATCATCGGAGTAATTGGAGTATTTATTGGTGGTACTTTAGTCCACTTTTTCCTGCCTATAACCCCCAATCCGCCTCCACCTGTAGTTCAGACTCCAGTAAATTTATGTGCGAAAGAGACGTATAGTTTGAATAACAGAATTAGCTTAGGTGAAAAAATTTTATTGAAGCAGGATACAAACTCAGATAAAGAAGCTGGAGTTAGAGCATTAGCTGAAGGTGATTGTTTGACTGCTATTAGTAAATTTCAAGCATATCGAAAAACAAATCCTAGTGATCCAGAAGCATTGATTTACTTGAACAATGCTAAAGCTCGTCAACAAGGAAATAGACTCAAAATTGCTGTGAGTGTACCTATTGGTGAAAGTCCAAACATAGCGCAAGAGATGTTACGCGGTGTGGCTCAAGCTCAAAATGAAGTGAATAGCGGTCTTGGTATCAATGGCAAAGCATTGGAAGTAGCGAAGCGATCGCTAATGATGATAATAGCGAAACCATTACCCCAACCATTGCAAAGAACTTTGTCGATTACCCCAGTATCTTGGCTGTAGTGGGACATAATTCAAGTAAAGCTTCCAGGGCCGGAGGTCTAGTGTATCAAGGTAAGTTGGTGATGATATCTCCTACTAGTTATACCCGAAATATCAGCTTTGATAATCAAAGTCAAGACAACTATATTTTCCGTACTGCTCCTAATGTTGTTAAGGTAGCAGAAAAGGTTTCTAGTTACGCCATCAATAACAGGGGCAAAACTAACTTTCTGATCTGTTCGGATAAAAATCCAGATAATGAATCGGTTAAGGGTTATTTGGTAACATCGATAACAAACGCTGGAGGCACTATCAACCTCACAAAATGTGATCTTCGGGACTCTCAATTTAACCCACAAGCAGTCCTTTCCCAAGCTATAAATAAAGGTGCAAATGCTTTAATATTAGCTTTCTACATTGACAAATCAAGAGACAAAACTGGGCAAGGTCGTGCGTTAGTCCGAGCTAATAAAGGTCAATTAGCTTTATTTGGTACTCCAGCAGCATTGACTAAAGAAACCTTAGAAGAAGGGCAAGATATCAACGACATGACTATCCCTGTACCTTGGGCTTGGGATTCTACAGCATTTCCTAATAATTCTTTTGGGTCAAATGCTATGCAACTTTGGAAAGCCCCTATAAATTGGCGAACAGCGACATCTTATGATGCAACTCTAGTAATAGTTAAAGGTTTGCAGAACAGTAATAGTAATACTCGTGAAGAACTACAAAAAAGGCTACACAGTCCAAGTTTTTCAGTCGATGGTGCTACAGGAAAAATTCAGTTTTTACAATCAGGCGATCGCAAAGACGATGCCATCTTCTTAGTCAAAGTTCAACAAAAATCTGGGACTGATAAATATGAATTTATGCCGATTAAACTTAAACCTTGATTTTGCAGGTTTACTTAATAGCGATGCCTACGGCGGTAAACTACGCACTTGCTTATTCTGGCATTTAAAAATAGCGATCGCATCCAATCTCTTATTTTACAGCAGCTCGATAAACTCATCAACACTCAGCCCAACGTGTCTAATAATTGCTCGCAAAGTTCCTTTATCTAATTCTTGATGATTCGGAACAACGACTTCACCAAATGGTTCATCTCGACGTAAAATAATGTGGCTTCCGCGTTGTCGCAAAATATAAAAACCAGCCTTTCCCAAAGCTTTAATGCACTCTTGACCAGAAATTATTGGCAACTTGCTCATACATCAACCAAAACAGTTTCCAGATGATCTTCTGGAATAGCCCTACTTTCTTCTTTTAACACCTCAATATATAGTTCAATTGCTTCTTTGATATTCGCAACAACTTCTTCTTTCGTCTTACCTTGACTGATGCAAGCAGGTAAACTAGGACATTCAGCCACCCAGTAACCGTCTTCTCCTGGATAAATAATTACTTGTCTCTTCATCTATAACTCCGTGAGTAAGTGCAGACTATCATAAAAACCAAAATGTATCACAACATATCTGGATTTTCCCCCAGTTCTCTTAATCTAGCCGCTAAATCATTTGTGGAAAATAATATCCCCGACTTTTTTGAGAAGTCGGGGATATTAACCTGTATCGATAACTACTTACTTAACGTCCTGCCAATAATGCTTTCGTAGCAGATTCGCCTGCTAATCTCACCTGCCTTGTCAACTGGAAGTTTAACAACGCTAGAACACTCAAATCAGCTAAGAGTGCCATAAAAATTGTTATTAGCCCAGCGTGTTCTATAGCTACCCAAGGAAAAGTTGTAAACATCCATACAGTAGGATATTTCCACGACGAGATACCGATAAATTCTAGAATCATCGGTGGTAAAAAGATTGCAGCACCTAAAGTCCCAATTGCCCAAAAAGAACGTTTGGGAGTTTTTAGCAAAAGTATTAATTGGGCAATGGTAGCGTAAATCATCATTAAGCTGATAGACAAAGCTATAACTAAAAGTGCTTTAAACCTGTCAATATCGTTACTCAGCAGAGTTTTAACACCGTTTGCGTCAATAACAAATGTAAGTGAAAGCCAAACTAACCAGGGGATAGTAGCAATTGTCAGATTAATTGCGATCGCTACGAGTGCAGGGCTTTTTTCCGCCCAAATTAAATCTTGCCAAACACTCTTATGGCTAGAAACTTCCTGATGTCGATATCTTGCCCAATCCTGTACATCTTGACGGTGAGGGGAAAGAACCGCAATTAAACTTAAAAGCAACACCAAGTTGTACAGTGCCAGCAAAATATAATTTTGCCCAACTTGTTCATCCCATCTGTAATCATCTTTACCAAATTGTAGGGCAAATCCCCACATCATCAACTGGCAAAAAGCTACTAGTAAATAACTTTGCTTCTTGTTAATTATTGAGGCTTGAGGATTACGGAAGCAACGTTTAAGAGCTTGCCAAATACCGTGACTACACAATCCCAAGTTTAATAAATGGAAGCTAACAACACTAACAACATTTATCCCTAATGGTAAATAGAAAAACTGGTAGTTTTTCAGGGGAGAACCATTGGATATATGGAACAAGTTAGGAAATAGATAATTTGTGGTATCCCAAGGATTAAAGAGTCTAAACCAAGCAGTTGAATTATTTAAACCGTGTCTATTATAAGATGATGCCAGCACCATCGTTGTGAACAAAAAAAGGAAAACTGCACCACTACCTAACCAAGGCTGAAAACCGTTAAACCAACGACTAACTAAGCCAAATAGTAGTGCAGCACTGTAGAAGAAAATACAGCTAGCGGCAAGAATTGCGTAGTAACTCAAAATGTAACTAAAGGCAATTTTGGCAGAAAGCCCAGCCCACAAATGTAAAGGAACTGCTACTAAGACTACGAGATAAATTAAACTCGGAACTCCTAGCAACTTGCCAGTCAATATACTTGTTTCTGATTGGGGACTGAGACGGATGAAATTCAACGTACCGCGAGTTTCTTCTTTGGCTAAATCGTTGATTAGCAAATAAGTTCCTGCAACTAATAGTGTAAATACAAAAATTACACTAAAGGTTAGGAATATGTATTCCCAGTGGTCTCGCCACCACAATTGCCAATCAATTTCGTTTTGGGCGCAAAAATTCTTTGAAAGAAAACTACTTAAGTCAGCAATTTTGGATTGATTTGATTCCTGGTAAACCTCTTTTTGTTGCAGTTCGTATACTTGACGCAAATGACAGTATGTACCGACTAAGGGGTATTGATCATTAGGAAACTCGCGGAACTGATATAAAAAAACTACCAGTTGCAATAATAAGGATGTTGCAACTGCGATCGCTACATTAAAAAACTTCAGCCGTCCTTTGAGTTCCCGCAATAGTTGCGGATTCCAATCGCCGATTTTGTCTATCAAATTGGGTATCATAGAAAAATTTCTCCAAAAATGGGGAGTGATATTTATTGACGTATCAAGATGCTTGTTTGTGACCTAATTTTAAGAAAATACTTTCTAAGTCTTCTTGTATGCAGTGAAAATCAGTCAGAGGAATGCCTGCTTTGATGAGCGATCGCAACAACTCAGCACTATCTTCATCTTTACCCGAAAAATTCACCCGCACGCTGTTCTTTCCTGGTATTACCTCCCACTCTTCTACTAAAGGATGATGTTTTAGTTCACTCAAAAGTGCTTCTAGGTTCCCTAAAGTTGATAACATAATTTGCTGATGGGCAAGACGTTGGTAAAGTTGCTGTAGGGAAGTACTTTCTACCAAAAAGCCAAGTTCCATAATTCCCACAGAAGTACAGAGTTCCGCTAAATCACTGAGAACGTGAGAAGAAATGATTACAGTCATCCCAGCTTCTCGTAAAGCCTTAATGATTTCGCGGAAATGCATCCGAGCAATAGGGTCAAGCCCAGAAACAGGCTCATCCAGTAGTAGTAAAATCGGTTCGTGGATAATGGTTCGCGCTAAACTTAAGCGCTGTTTCATCCCCCGCGACAGAGTAGAAATCTGGCTGTGGCGTTTATTACCAAGTTGAATTAGTTCTAAAACTTCATGTAAGCGTTGAGTGCGACGTGGTTCCCGCAGGCGATACAGTCGAGCAAAATAATCTAGGTAGTCCCAGACTGTCAAATCCTCATATAGGGGGTAGTCATCGGGTAAGTAGCCTAGACGACGCTTGAGCTTGGGATTACTCTTGTCACGGAGGAGGCGATCGCCATTAATGTAAATCTCACCCGTAGTTGGTTCCTCAGCAGTTGCCAACATTCGGATAAGAGTTGTTTTACCCGCGCCATTCGGCCCAATCAGTCCATATACTTCACCCGCCTGAATTTCTAAATCAACATTATTGACAGCAATGTATCGGTCAAATTGCTTAGTTAGACCACGAGTGCAAATTGCTAATTCTTTTACCATTGCTGCTGGAGTACGGCTTATGATTAACACTTAACCTAACCTCTTTCTACAGCTTTTGTCAGGCTGGTTTCGGAAATTGAAACTGAGTTTATATAAAGTCGCTTTGGGTAATGGGTATTATTTACATCACTTCATCAAAGCTTTAAATAATACCAATAATTAAGTTATATTACTGAAAATACTCAAGCTAGAAATCTCTCGGTCTTTTCAGTTAATCAGGTGTACAAGTCATGGATTTTGAAAAGATTGGAAACTGCGGAAATTTTCTATTTTTATCGTCTTCAACATAATTTTGCTAGCCGGAGACAACAAAGAGTTAATGACTAGTATTTAGTATAAGCAGTATTAACACTTCTCACTTTAGCAAAAATAAGCGATCGCTTCATCAACTTAATAGACAATAATCAGTATGGCGATTTAAATTGAGGGTAGATGCCCAAGAAAATTAGAGAGTTAAAAGCAATTTTGTTGAAGGCTGGGTTTGTCTACCGTCCTGCTAAAGGTAGTCATACGTTCTGGACTCACCCATTGATACCTAAGGAACCAGTTACCATTGCTGGAAAGGATGGAGACGATGCACCCCGATACTTGGAAAAGCAAGTCAATCGTGTTTTGAAGCAACTAGGAGAAATAGAGGAAGAATAATGAGCGATCGCTACTGTATGGTAATTCAATGGTCAGATGAGGATAATTGCTACTTAGTACACTTACCAGAATTCCCTTGGCAGCAATTCCACACTCATGGCAAGAGTTATGAAGAAGCCGCTAAACATGGACAGGAAGTGATTGAGTCTCTAGTTGAATGGTATCAAGAGCAAGGAAAAGCTTTGCCAGAGCCAATTACTTTTCCTCAGAAACCGTTAAAAGTTGCTTAAATCTTTTCAAGATCCTCTGCCCAAGTAGGGCGATCGCTCTTTTGTAGAGAACGAGTGATACACCAAGATTATTTCTGGGAATACTGAGATTAAGTCTATTTTGACATTTGGTAGATTTTGATAAAACCTCAACAATGACCTGTGGGTTCAGAATTATCTCCCTTCGGTTGTTAAAAAACTCTGGTTCACCCGCCAGAATCATCACATCTGGATACCTATAGGTTCGCTTTTGGGATATCCACAGACGAACATCACCCCTAAAAACCCGGTAGTTCTGCTTTTTAAAAGCAAAATTCAACTCAGTACTTAAGTTGAGTGCTATTTGATTGTGATTTACTGTTCCACCTGCCAGAGGAATTATTTGCCCATCAATGTATTCACTTTTGTAGTCAGCAGCTTCTTCTAGCTCTAAATATTCCTCTAGGGTATAGTATCGCTGTTGTGTTATTTGCATAATTTTATTGGGTAGCAATATTTAACGATACAGAATGTCTGGGTACTAAAGATATTTTACCCATATTTACCGAACAGTCTAATGTGGTTAGATAGAGAGCCAGTTCTTTGTATAACGTAGGCGTAGGCGCAGCCCGCCGTAGGCATCGCTATCTAAATTCACAAAGACTGCTTATTGATAACCAGCTGCTTGTAACAGAAATAATTTGGCATAACGTCCTCCTAGCTGTAACAATTCTTCGTGAGTTCCCTGTTCGATAACTTCGCCGTTTTCTATTACTACGATTTTGTCAGCCATTCGTACTGTGGAAAAGCGATGGGAAATCAAAAGTACCATCTGATTTTGAGTAATAGCGCGAAAATGATTGAAAATCTCAAACTCAGCTTGGGCATCTATTGCTGATGTTGGTTCATCTAATACCAAGATATCTGCTTGCGATCGCATAAAAGCCCGAGATAGAGCAATTTTCTGCCACTGTCCCCCCGAAAGTTCCTGTCCTCCCTTAAACCAACGACCAAGCTGAGTCTGAAAGCTTTCGGGTAATTGGTCAATAAAAGATTTGGCCATGCCTTTATTAGCAGCAGTTTGCCAACGGGTTTTATTTTCGAGATGTTCTACATCGCCCACGCCAATATTCTCACCCACAGTAAATTGGTAGCGAACAAAGTTCTGAAAAATCACACCAATGCGTCGCCGCAGCACATCTACATCCCATTCCTGCAAATCCAAGCCATCTAAGAAAATTCGCCCAGAGTCAGGGGTGTAGAGTCGGGTAAGTAGTTTGATTAAGGTAGTCTTACCAGAACCATTTTCACCGACAATTGCCAGTTTCTCTCTGGGTTTCAAATGCAGCGAAATATTTCTCAACGCTGGCTGAGAACTTCCTGGATAGGTAAATGATACGTTCTCGAAACGGATACCATCTTGAGGATTTAAACCAATGGTTGCCTTTCCCCAAGACTTTGGTACTTCCTCTTCCAGGAAATCGTAGAGATTTGATAGATATAAGTTGTCTTCATACATCCCTCCAATAGAAGTCAGGGCATTGGAGAAAGTAGACTGTCCTTGGCGAAACACGGTGAGATACAGTGTCATGTCTCCCAAGGAAATCTTACCTAGCACTGTTTCCAGGACAATCCAAGCATAAGCTACGTAAAAAGCGCCAGTACTGACTAAACTTAGCAGATACCCCCACAGTCCTCGCCGCAGAGTCAAATCGCGGTCTTGACCATAGAGTTGATCAAACAAATCGTGGTAACGTCCTAGCAGCATCTCTCCCAACTGGTAGAGTTTGACTTCTGTGACAAAATCTTCTCTTGCTAGCAGATTTTCTAAATAATGCTGTTGACGCGTTTCTGGCGCACGCCAACTAAACAAGCGAAAGGCTTCTCCAGCAAACTTTGTTTCTGCAATAAATACAGGCATAGCTGCCACAATCAGCATTACCACCGCCCAAAATGAGAAATTTACTAGCAAAATACCGTAGGTGATTAGGGAAAGAGCATTCTGCACTAACCCGAAGGTGCGGGTTACTAGGGAAAGGGGACGAACCGATGCTTCTCGTCGGGCATTGGTCAATTTGTCATAAAATTCTGAGTCTTCAAACTGCCTAAGATCCAGTGTCAGCGCCTTTTCTAGGATGAGTACATTCACACGCTGACCCAGTAATGCCCGCAGTAACGACTGACACATGAGCAGTCCACGCTGACTACCTGCTAGTAAAATTACTGCGATCGCTTCTAATCCTACATACCACAGAGAGGGATAAATATTGACAAAACCATTGGTGTCTGAATTAACTTGAGAGGCAAATACCACCGCATCAACAATCAACTTACCAATGTAAGATATCGCCGCCGGCAAAAGACCACCCACTAAAGTTAAACTAGCCAAAAGAATAGTAAGCGATCGGCTAGTAGTCCATACTAAACTTACAGCCCGTCCACTGTAGCGGAAAACCGTCAGTGATTGGCGTAAGATATTTCTTTTTTTTTAGTTTTCATCTTTCTTTGCGCGAGATACCCCAGCTTGGGCGGATCTACCTAACTCTATATTAATCTTTATAAATTTTACATTTTTATCAGAATGTTGGCTGAAAACCCCGAAGTTGAAACCTAAAAACTAGTTTTGTAGGGTGTGTTATGCCGTAGGCTAACGCACTAGGGTGTTAACTTTGTACCATTTTAGGTGTTCAAAATTCATGCTAAAACTTCATCTTTTGTCAAAACGGTTGGTAAATATTTAGATTTCTTTGCACGAACCGCATCGACTTTCAAATCTAAATCTTGTTTTAATACCTCTTTGTAGAGAAAAAGAACCTAATTCCTCTGTTGAGGTGCAATCTGGAGATTGTTGTATGATAAGCTGTTCAAGTAATTATGAGTTCTCTATCAAAGTTTAGTAAGTGTTGAGACATGAACACCAATTTGAGTAACCTTCTCTATGGGGCAATTGGAGGAGGGTTAGTTGCAGCAAGTTTCAAAATTTTAGAGAGCTACGTTATTGCTCCACTCGTGGGTGAATCACTCGAAGCACGAAAAAAGTTGTATTTCTATGCAAAGCCTTTCTGGTTAGATTGCTATCAACTTGAATATAGATTGACACGTATAAATGATAGGGATATAGGCTACAACAGCCACGATGAAGGCTTATTAACTGCTTCTTTACAAGATGCAAAATCTATTAGCTGGTTTATAACTGAAGGATATTGTGTTACGTCCACAGCTTATTTGGTAGCCTCTGTTGCAGCATGGATTGTTCTGGTTGAAAGAGATGTTGCTTTTCTACAATTTCGGAGTAAATCTTTAACAATAAAATTTTTCCACCTGACCCAGAACTTAAGAAGTACAATCTCTCGCAACTTTACAATTTGGCATTACTATGTGACTGGAATTGGAGAAAAGCTGATTCGGGAGGGTGAAAATAAGCCTATGACCTTTTCCGATTTCATTTATTCTCTCCAGGAAGACGAGTCTAATTTTCTCATCTTTTATAGCTCCTTATTTCAGTCAATCAATGAAATCTCTTCTACAAGTAATCGTGAGGACAAGATTCGATTGGTTCGCAAGCAACTTTCAGAAGTTAGAAGTTTTTTAGAAACAAATCAGATAGTTCCCCAGGATTTAGCATTTCGTAAAATGTAGGTGATAATCAAAAATCTGTTGAATTTAGGATTGTAGATGAAGTAGTTGCGCGGTCTAACAAGTCGCTGCACCGGAACTACCGAGATGGTCGGTGGGTAGTAGAGGTTAACTGCGTCCGGTGAGCTTGGTCGTTATACGTCGTTATACATATAGCTCTAGAGGGTGCAATTGCACAGGTCAAAGTAGGGCGATCGCCTATGGCCGTAGGCTGGGTTGACAACAGGAAACCCAGCATCACTTTTCTCTCTTTAGTACTAACCAGAAGCCAGATTGCACTTTAAGCTGCAACCGTGGATGCAATTGCAAGGCTAAAATGAGAGGGCGATCGCTTAATTCACAGGTTGCAAAATTTTTCTCCACCAGTCCAACATGATTTGTCGCCTCTGATACCACACTTGGCTTATTTTACTGTAAATCTTGTACCTTATAATCATCCCGTAAGGGGCGATGTAAAATTCTCTTGAATTGTCAAATGCTCTTTGACTCGTTATCCTTCAGACAGACAACGACTAGGTTAGGGGATTAGAGGAAACTCGAATGACAACTAACACTTCTTTAGAGGAAAGGCTTGCAGCAGTAGAAGCAGCGATCGCACAGTTGCAGAAGCAGGTTGCGGCTCCTCAGCCGACGAATTGGCTGCAACAAATTACAGGGTCTTTCAAGGATGAACCTGCTTTTGAGGAAGTACTTGCTTATGGACAAGCGATTCGCCAAGGGGATGAGTCTATCCTCGAAGTGCAAGACGAGCTATGAGATATTTGTTGGATACAGATCATCTGAGCGTTCTTCAGCGCCAAGCCGGGAAGGATTACAGCAATCTTTCGGCACGCATGGATCAATACCCAGTATCGGATTTTGCTGTATCAACTGTGACGTTTCATGAACAGGTGCTTGGTTGTCACGCTTATATCAATCGCGCTCGTAACCTGAATGATGTAGTGAAAGGATATGAAATGATGGCGCGGCTCGTCAGCGATTTCAAAGTGCTGCCCCTTGTTTCATTCGATGCTGGTGCGGCTACGACATTTGACCAATTACAATCACAACGGATACAACTGGCAAAGATGGATGCGCGGATTGCGGCAATTGCGCTGTTCCGTGGATTGATTCTATTAACTCGTAATCATCGAGATTTTGGTAAAGTATCAGGGTTACTGATCGAAGATTGGACGGTTTGAAGCATCAACAGAAATAGTCGTGCTGATCGCGGCATAACAACCCCAATGCACACTGGCTGCCGAGAGGTTGTCTGCGGCGGGTGATTGGGAACGTTATACGTCGTTATACATATAGTTCCAGAGGGTGCAATTGCACAGGTCAAAGTAGGGCGATCGCCTATCGCCGTAGGCTGGGTATGACAACAGGAAACCCAGCATCACTTTTCTCTCTTTAGTACTAACCAGAAGCCAGATTGCACTTTAAGCTGCAACCGTGAATGCGATCGCGAGGCTAAAATGAGAGGGCGATCGCCGATCTTGTAGGTTTGGTTGAGGCACGAAACCCAACAATCACAGGCCTTTGCGAGGCTAACAAGGCATTGAGACGGACGCGCAGTGGTGTGGACTAAAATGGATAGAAAAAGCTGTCGCCCATTTCCCGCATGAGTGAAACTGTCTACATCGAGACGAGTATCTTAGGCTATCTCACTGCTCGACCCAGTAGAGATATTGTCGTGGCTGCAAATATTGAGATAACGTGCGAGTGGTGGGATACGCGCCGCAGTGACTTCCAACTCTACTCCTCCCAAGCAGTCGTAAAAGAAACCTCCCAAGGAGATGCTCAAATCGCATCTAAACGACTTGAAATCATTCATGATCTTGCGTTACTCGATTTGAACCAATCTGTGCAAGATGTGAGCAGAGCAATTTTTGGGACGCAGTAGCCTTCCCACAAAAGCGGATGTTGATGCTGTTCATCTCTATTTCACGCACCAACTACAATAGCCTGTCCTTTGGCTACGGTAGCTAGAATAGCTAAAGCCTTTGGTACTAGAGGCTTTATATCTACCAAGCGATTGGATGGTGCTTGCAAAACAATTACCGCAATGTCAAACTGCGGCAGATTCTGTTGAAACGACAAGTTGCGATCGACTGTAATGAAAACATCAAACTCCGCTTCTGCAAGTGTAAGAAGTTGACCATTCTTTACTCCTGCCCATCCCATTTGGGGAACTGTTTTTACTTCGTAACCAACAAACTCTTTTGCCAGTTTACGATCAATACACTCGTCCAACAGGAGCTTCATGCTATGCCACCATGCCAATCACCTGTTTCCCAGCCTCTTCAAGTAAGGCGATGACCTGCTCTCTGGCTACAGTTGGAAATCCATCCAAGAAATCGTCTATGGATTCTCCCGCCTTGAGATAGTCCAGAAGTGTTTGAACAGGAACCCTAGTACCAGTAAATACTGGAGTGCCACCCATAATCTCTGGAGATGCGCTAATGATTGAGGAGTCCCTAAACATAAGTCTTTGACCTCTGGGTTCTATATTGATAGTTTACCAATTCTTTCTATCCAGGGTAGCTCCAACTCAGGTAAACGGCGCGGTCTAACAACGCCCATGCACACCGACCGCCAAGAGAGCTTATCAGTTGAGCGTTTGAGGTTGCCTGCGGCAGGTGATGGGCAACGTTATACGTCGTTATACATATAGCTCCAGAGGGTGCAATTGCACAGGTCAAAGTAGGGCGATCGCTTGATGGTGTTAATGGTGCAATTTTAATCTGCTGGTGAGTTTCGGGGTAGACTGAAGTCTGCCTCAAAGCTCAACTAGTTAAGCAGTTTAATACTGGTTCTGAACCAAACAGAGTTGCAGTCTTTCAATTAGACTGGAGAAAGTTCTATCACCTAGCAGATAGCTAGGTGATAATTTGCAATCCAGGAGAAGCCATGTTAGACGAAACAACTCTTGAACGACGCTTAACGACTCTTGAACAAGCGGTTTTTAATCTTCAGAATAAACTTGATAGTAAGCCTAGCTCTGATAATTGGCTGGAAAAGCTCATAGGCTCAATTTCTGACGATGCAGCTTTTCTTGAAGCTATAGAATATGGACGTGCCTTTCGGCAGTCTGACAAACCTAGCAGTGATGCTAACGAATACTCGTGAAATGAGAAGCTTACAATAAATATGGATAATCAAGATCTTCATAAACACTTAGCAGTTCTTGAACTCAAGCCAGGTGCCTCCTTAGAGGAAATTAAAGCCTCTTACAGGGAACTGGTTCATATCTGGCATCCAGATCGGTTTCATGGCAATCCCAATTTACAGCAGCGTACTCATCTAAAATTACAGCAGGTTAATGAGTCATATGAAGTTCTCAAGGATTATTGCGAACATAACGGGCACTGAACTCCTGTAGACAATCCACGGGACGCTAGACAGAAAACTGAGAGTCAAAGATCAACATCCAATGTTTCGGAGCAAGTTATAAGCATTTTGAATCAAGTGCCAGGAATGACTCAAGCACATAGTCGGGATTTCAACCGTGCAGTGCCGAAATTTGACCTTTGTGATGGTTCAGTGGTGAAAACTTGGGGAAATCCTGTAGGCGTAGACCATGTGTTTATTGCAGATAAAAGCGGAAATATGATTTTTGGTGGGTTTGTTGGTTGGATTCACTCAGATGGTTTTCACCAAACCATTGCCCAAATTCAGAAAGACTTCACTTAAGCAGGTTTCTGCGTGCCTAACAACCCCAGTGCCGCGGACTGATGGGCGGCGTGGTGCTGAGTTGAGGTCTATTGCAGCCGCTAACTGAGAACGTTAGATCTCTGTCTGTTTCCTTTGTGGATATCCCAATTCTAATTTTTTAAAGTCAACACCCTACTAACGCACCATCTCAGATTTTCGGTGCATTAGGACTAATGTCCATAACGCACCTACCAGATTCAAGCCAATGTGGATGAGGTTTTCCAACTTGTGTACACAGTAAGTCTTTAGACCGGAGAGTGTCAACCCCACAATCTCCTACCTGCTTTGCCACTTAATCTTTCATGAGTATCTTCCAACAAAGCTGGAATATCTAATTTTTCTGGACACCGAGGCAAACAGTCGCCGCATTCTGTGCAATGATCGCCTTTCATCCCAGGAAACCAGTGACCGGCATTTTCAAACATTCCGTAACGATATTGTCCATAGTCACTCATATCGTACGCCACGGCAAGATTACGTAACCGTAATACCTCTGGAATATTAATATTTTCTGGACAAGGCAAACAAGCATAACACTGGCTACATTTATCAGTTCCCAAAGCAACTTTTTCGTGATTTTCTAAACGCCAGAAAGCAGAAATTTCTGCTGATTTTAGCTCTCCATCATCGTCAGCAGCTCGCAAAGGTTCTATTAATTCATCTGGGGTTGCTGGGCCTATACTCAAGGTAGTAATCCGGTTATCAGCAAGTAAAAATCGGTAGTTTAATTCTAAAGGTGAATACGGCTGACACAGGTCTTTTAGAGTTTGGGGTGGCGTGTAGAGCCGTCCTCCCTTATCAGCAGGAGAAATTATAAAAACGCCCATATCTTTCTCAGTTGCTAGCTGAATCGCTGGTGCGTGCCTTTGGAAGAAATAGTAATAATGCAGATTGACAAATTCAAAAAAATCTGTATTTATCGCCGCTAGAATTAATTCTAATGACCCGTGGCTGGAAAAACCAACGTGTCGCACTCGACCATCAGCAACAGCTTCCTCTACGGCTTGCATACAGCCATTTTTGGCTTGCACCCACTCCAAATGTTGCCAAGTGTTCAAACCATGAACCCCTAAGCAATCTAAATAATCTATCTGTAATCGTTCTAGAGATTCGTCGATGCACCGACGCATGGTGTCCGCATCTGCTGTGGCTGAGATTTTGGTAGTAACATAAAGCCTCGTTCGGGGTACTGACAACCCAGCTTTTAGTGCCGTACCAAGAAACTCCTCACTTTCGCCGTAGCCTCTGGCAGTTTCTAGATGATTAATTCCTAGCGCTAAGGCTTGTTCGATGGTCTGGTGAGCATTTTCAAAAGAAGCCAAGTAGCGCATTGTTCCCAAAGAAAAAACCGAGAGGCGCAGATTCGTTTTCCCAAAGCGTCGGTATTGCATAAATTTAGTCCTGAGTAAAGAGTGCTGTTAGCGGTAGCGGGGCGTTTAGCCCGTGCTGAGTAATGAGAAAGAATAGAGAATCTAGAGAATCAAATAAGTTCTTTACTCTTTACTTTTAGTATTGTACAGACACTACTAATCGTATTTATACTCATTACTCAGCACTCATTACTCAGCACTCTTTTAGCTGTCACCATTATCAAAGCGCTTGATCAAATCTTCAGGACGGAGATTGGAAATAAATTCACGGAAGGCTTGCTGTTCGGCTTCATCTGCATCGCGATCAACAGGGATAGAAGCATCGGCAACGACTTCTTCCATTACCCAAATAGGGGTATTTGTACGGAGGGCAATGGCGATCGCATCGCTAGGACGTGCGTCAATTTCTTTTTTGACATCGCCTTGCTGGACGATTAAAGCTGCATAAAATGTATCCTTTTGCAGGGAATGAATAATCACCTTTTCTAGAGTCATATTCCAAGTCTCTAGAAAATTCACAATCAGGTCATGAGTTAAGGGTCTAGGAGGCTTCTGATTCTCCAGTGCACCCATAATTGCCCTAGCCTGTTCCTGACCGATGTAAATTGGCAAAGCCCGCCGATCTGAAGAATCTTTCAAAAGTACAATCGGGCTGCGGGTTATGGCATCTAATGCTATGCCAGCGACTTTCATTTCAATCATTGACTAAGCCTCTACAATCCTTTGAGAGCCTGGGATACTATGTAACAAATAGCACCTTTCTTTAGGCGGTTTGGTGAGAGTAATAAACATAAGCATTCGTTCTCTATAATTGCTTCTATTAAACTCCGAACTTGTGGTGAAAACCAGAGTAAGTCAAATTGGTCTTCTTAAACAATAACCTTCTTACCCAAGTATGACTTGTGAACGATGCTAATGTGTTAATATCCCTATACGAAAAAAGTCAGAATTTATACTGAAATATTCTCAATTTGTGTGAGAATTACGAATTGATTTCAGGCAAAATTAGGCAATAACTAAAGTTAGTTTGACAAAAAAGCCGTGTTTACAGGATTAATCCAAGCATTAGGAACGATAGAACCCTTAGGTGGCGATTCTTGGCAAATTACTTGTGTAAGCCATTCGTGTGAAGTAATTATGCAAGATTTAGCCTATGGTGACAGTGTTGCAGTAGATGGCATTTGCTTGACGGTGGAAAAAGTTTTAAAAGACGGGTTTATTGCCACGGCTTCACCAGAAACGCTACGCCGCACGACGTTGGGAGGTGAACAAACGCCACAGAAATATGTCAATT
The DNA here is from genome assembly GCF_041747015.1 of Nostoc sp. Taxonomy (GTDB): domain Bacteria; phylum Cyanobacteriota; class Cyanobacteriia; order Cyanobacteriales; family Nostocaceae; genus Nostoc. Next base: position 12,616 of record NZ_JBGTFY010000137.1, on the reverse strand, counting down.
TAGAAGCGTCGCTAAAGGTGGGGAGCAAAGTTGGCGGTCATTTTGTGATGGGTCATGTAGACGGCATCGGGCGATTGCTAGTGGCAGAACAAACGGCTAGTTCTTGGGAAATGACCTTTATTGCATCCGAGGCGATCGCCCGGTACATTGTCTCTAAAGGTAGCATTGCTATCAATGGCATCAGCCTCACAGTAGCCGCATACGAGTCTGAACTCTCCCAATTTAAAGTAGCAGTAATTCCCATCACATATACCGAGACAAATCTTCGCTATTTGGTTCCTGGGAGTTTGGTGAATCTAGAAGGGGATATTCTCGGCAAATACGTGGAAAAATTCCTCTACTCTGGCAACCCACAGATCACAGCCACTGATGACAAGAGTTTAGATGGTGTTACACCCGCATTCTTAGCAGAACACGGCTATCTCTAAATTTTAGATTTTGGATTTTAGATTAATTTAAAATCCAAAATCCAAAATTTCCCATCTAACTGCCTGGTCGCTGGCTTATCTGAGCAGTTTGTAAAGATTGTACTAACTGGCTGAGGCCGCTTTGTAAATTTGCGCTTGGGTCAGTAGCAACCCATCCATCCTGTGTTAGGTGGCGGACTTCAAAGTGCAGGTGGGGGCCTGTAGAGTTCCCAGTGCTGCCAACCCGCCCGATCATCGTTCCAGGTTCTACCCACTGACCGGGTTGAACAAAGATTTCTGACATATGACCGTAGAGAGTTTGTTCAGCAGATTTGTGATTTAGGGTAACGGTTAAACCATAACCACCTAACCAGTTTGCAGTTTCTACTTGACCGCCAGCAGCTGCTAAAACTGGCGTTCCCATAGCTGCACCTATATCTGTACCAGAGTGGAAGCGTTGATTACCTGTAATTGGATGAACTCGCCAACCAAACATAGAAGTAATGGAAGCGGGGACTGATAGTGGAAACATCATTCCCGTACCACTATAGGCGACTCTGCCGGTGTAGGGAATTTGCGGTAATACTGAGGCAAGTGAAAAGTCGTAAGCTACATTACTGGGGCGGGGTGCAACGTTGCCATCTGCCATTGGTGGAGGTAAAGTACCACCACTCGGCGCGATGGGAGTTGTACTCACTCTGGTAGTGGCGAACTCGCCGGGATTTGGGATAAATCGATTCTGGCGGAATGCGCTCTTGGTGACACCATTAGAACCACTTTGAGGAGTACGCCATCTGCTAGTGTTGCCAGTAGTTGCAATCTGCCGCACAGGTGAAACTACTGCTAATTGTGTATTTTGACTTCTTCTGAGCCAATTAGGTGCTGGTTTACTATTAGAATCAGCTACACTCCTTTGGGGTAATTTGGCGCAAACGCCGCCTAGTAGGTTCTGCCCTGAAGGTAAAATGGTTCGACAACCACCGGAGCGTTCTGTGAGGATTACGGAATTTGGTGCTTGATAAGTACCTGTGGCACTACTGTCGTAACTATTAGGATCAATATAGGCGTTATTATAATCCTTGGTTTTCTGTGCCGTTGTATTGGCAGTGCTGTTTGAGTTATTCGATGGTTGAGCAACTTCTCTTAGTTTCTCAGGTAAAGAGCGGACAGGGGCATTGGGCTTTGACTGTCTGATAATCACAACAGGTTGGGCAGCTTCGATTTTGGGTGTAGACTGCCTAACTGGCTCTTTTGATTGAACAACCTCTGACCTGCGTAATCTCTGTCTGAGTTTGACTCGCCGTTGGGAAAATTCCGGTTGCGCTTCCGGCGCAACAGCCTGTCTTTTGAATGCTGTTGGTTGGGAAGTTTCAATTGTAGGAACGATGTTGTCTATTGGTGTTTCCGTTTGGGCAAACACGAAGCCGCCACTGAGGAGGCTGAAGCTACTCAGCCAACAGAGGCTCTGTGCTGGTAGCGTAGACGCCAAACGTTTTTTTGTCAGACCTCGCTGCCATAAGTAGTGCAAACGATGATGGGCAGAATTATTGCGCTGCGTCATTTGTTCTCTCAGTTGTGTGTAATTAGCCTAAAGAGATGATGCTAGTGGTTTGTCTTGCCCAAAGAGCGAAATTATGAACAAACCTCAAATTTAAACGGAAGATTTATGGTATCCCAAACTGATTGTACCGGGTTCAATATAAATTTCCGGTGTTATTTGTTCCTTTGTATCATCTGTTTCTAAATTAACTCGTAAATTACCCTGAGATGTCACCCCAACTACAGTACCTGAAAGATTATTGACGTATACCTGATCACCGATGTTTGTAAGCAAATCTAAATAGCGAGACAAGAGTATGCTTACTCCTTCTTGGTAAAGGGACTCCATACCGGATTCTATTCCCAGTAAGACTTTAGAGGTTAGCATTTCCAGACAAGAAATTGGTCTGCAATCTTGGGAAGCTTGCCACGATTCCAGATTGATTCCAGTTTCCGGTACTGGGTTTGCCCAGTTAATCCCAACACCAATTACTGCCTGGGTGATTTGTCCTTTGTTTACTTTGGTTTCTGTCAAAATGCCGCCTAGTTTGCGACCATTTAAAACTAAATCATTAGGCCATTTTATGCCAACATCTACACCGCACTGTCGCAATTGAGACGCAATTCCCCAAGCAGTGGCAAAAGTTAGCTGATAACTGTCGGTAGCCTCTATTTTGTGGTCGAAGGAAATCGCCACCGAAATATATAATCCCCCAACAGGAGATATCCATTCACGTCCCCATTGTCCCCGCCCAGCAGTCTGCTGAGTTGCAATTACTACTGTTTCTGAACCAGTTCCTTGGTTGAGTAGGTTCCAGAGGGTTTGGTTAGTTGAGGAGACGGTTTCAAAAAAGTGGAGGGAAAATGGTATATGTGTATACTTACGCCCTGCTTTCAAGGCTGCTTCCAAGTTTTGCAGATCAAATCCCACAGCAATTAACCCAAATTCCGTTGTTCAAGTTAGCATTGATTGGCTGATTAGTGATTTCTGTTTAGGTTTGGTTGAAGATGCACACTTGGCACTGGCGCAATTGGGAAGGACTGCCTTATCTAACTTGTAGTATTCTGGAACGTTGGCATCACGGCTTTTTTACTCAGCAGTTTTGGCCGCGATCGCCACAAGTTATCACAGAAGTATTGCAACCTGAGGCATCAGTCTATCGCTTAAAGCAGGTACATGGCAATACTGTTCTTACCCCCCAAGAGATTGACTCTATGTTAAGCACTCTTGGAGATGATTTAGCATCGGCAGATGGTTTAATTAGCGAACAGCCTCTACAAGCTGTTTGGGTAGCTAGTGCAGATTGTACACCCGTGTTGATTGGGGATGTGCAAACTGGGCGGGTGGCAGCATTACACGCAGGTTGGCGGGGGACTGCTAAGAAGATTGTACCCTTGGCGATCGCTCGACTCCAATCTCAAGGCAGCCAAATCGATGATTTGAGAATTGCAATGGGACCAGCGATCGCTGGTGAGGTTTACCAAGTCTCTATGGATGTGGCTGCTGAAATCGGCGCTAGTATCATACCACATGACGATGAAGAAAAAATTCTTCAAGCATTGCATGAATTATCCAATTCACCTTTGCTAGAAGATCCCAATCCGGGAAAGGTAAGGTTGGATGTCCGGCGAGTGAATGCCTTACAACTGGAAAATATGGGGATTAGTGCAGAACAAATTGCGATCGCACCTTATTGTACTTTCCAAACTCCAGAGCATTTCTTTTCTTACCGCCGGGAGAAAGAGAAAAAAGTTCAATGGTCAGGAATTGTCAGCGGCAAAACGATTTTCTAGCCGTAGGCAAGTCTGAGTAGTTCACTCTACTTCTAGATTATCTTGTGCTGCCCAAGTGTTTACTTATGATTTCTGATGTTCTAATTTGACACCCGATTCAAAGGCTCAAATTTCATCACCTGTTTTTGACGAAGAGAACTAATTGCTAAGACTAAAATACTTAGGGTGATTCCTAAAACGGCATAACTCGGTAGGGCGAAGATAGTTACTTTCATAATGTATGGCAATTCCCCTGCTTTCACATTCCATCGGTTTGCTAGAGAGCCGATGAGCCAGCCATGAATAACTGCTGTTTGCACTGCTAGACAGCAAACTCCTGCTAACCAAACAGACATTCTTTTCCAGGAGAATGTACAATGCCTGATCTGATATAGCAAATCATTTAGCAAAAAAACAACAGCAGGTATTAACATCACACTACTAGTTTGCTGTGAATAGTTGATGGCAATACCCAAGCAAGAAACTAGTACTATTTCTCCTAAGTAGATTTTTTTTGACCAGGCTGTGAGAGATTGTTGTAGATACCAATACCAACCCACCAAACCAACAAGTATCAAAACAATTAAGTCTGAGAAAAGCTTGGCAATGAATGGGTTATTGGGAAATAATCTCGGGCCTACGACCATCAAATCAAGGCGAGTAATCGAAAGATAGGGACTATTCGATGGATCATTTAGCCAGAGGGGAAATCCTTGAGACGCATCTGCTAGGAATTGTGTCAAAGAATTGCCCGTCAAAGCGAGACCTAAAAATACTAAAGAAGTTACTGTGACAACAGATACAAAAACTAGAGAAAACCGTCTTTTAAGTAGAAAATATAAAACGAATAATGCAGCTAATGTTGGTTTACAAAGGGCAAGCCCCAAGCAAACTCCTGCTGGAATATCCTGATGTTTTTTAGCGAAGATAAACATCCATAAAATCAAAACTGCAACAAAAATGGCAATATTAGCAACTTGAAGATCTCGAACTAAGCCATAAATCAAGGCAACCGAGATTGTGCAAATAGTTCTAAAAGCTCGTGACTTCGACTCCAGCAGGATATTTGCTCCCCATAAAGCCAAACCGATTGCTAATATATGCATCACAATCCAGATTTTAAATGCAGTATAAATCGAAAAATAACCGAGAAACCAGATGAGAGGAATGATATTAGGTGGATAAACAAACGGTGGAATAAATCCACACCCGTTAATTTTGGTACAGAAACTTTGGTGAAAAATCTCGACATTAAAAGGACTCAAATGCTGATGAGCCAATTTACTCGCCACATAGTACCACTGAAAATCCCATAAGGGTGGATTTGGTTGATTTAGGAAATGAATTAGCCAACCTGTATAACAAAGGAATCTTGTAACGACTAATACTACACTTGCTTGGACGAGAAAGTTAACAATGGGTTGACGAAAAAATTGCATCAACTGCTGGATGACAGAAGATTTTAAGAATAAAGAATTTTTCCAGGCTGCTTTTTCGTTATCTAATCGCCAATTGTTTTTGAGAACTAAAGCAACTAAAATTACTATAATTAGGTTCCAAAAGCCAAAGCTTATCATCAGAATGATCTCAGTAATTTTTTATGCATTGTGTAAATAATATCGTTGAAGTCAGTGTTTATAATAGAATCATAAACACTTCACAGAATTTTGACAATTACTTCCTAGTATTTTCATAATCCCTTCACAAAATTTTGACATTTACTTCCTTGCCGCTATAAGTTTAATAAACAAGATGCGTCTTTCCACGCCACTCGGAGAAGCTGCGCGTAGCTTGCTTCCCCGCAGGGGTACAAGTGGGGAACCTCCCATACTCATCGCTACACGCAGGGTCTTTGTTCCTTGCGCGTCTCGTTGGTGCTTTTCTTCGCTCTAGATTTTTGGGTATTAATTATTACTTAAAGCTTGGCTCAACACCTCGCGGTGGATTAATGCTCTATCTACTAAAGATTGTATTTGCTCTGGTGATAATGGATAACCATTAGCGTAATGCTCCATCCAAGTCAGACTAATCAAATTGGGGTCATCTGGTAAACTCGCTAAATCCCACCCAGGCATTTCTAAGTCTTCCATGAGACGATTTACTTTAGGGTCGTAACTGAGAGCAAAACAGCGACAACCTTCAGCAGCAGCCATAATCAGACTGTGCAGACGCATTCCAATTGCCATTTCAACGCCGCGAAACACACCTTTCAACAGTTGCGGATCTTCTAGACATAAAATCTTGCTGACATCTTTAAGATGTGGTTGAATGGCTTCGGCGATACTTAAATCTTCACTTTTTTGAAATGGCAGTAATAAAATAAAAGCTTGCGTGGCTTTTTGAAAGTCAACCAAAGCACGAGTTAAGTTTGCTAGCCGTGTTTCTGTAAGTTGGGGATGCGATCGCAATGTTACCGCAACTCTCGGCGCAGGTAAATCCCAAAGTCCCGGTACTGGTTTCGACTCTAACGCCCAAACCGGGTCAGGAGCCATGATACAAGGAATTTTCCAATCAGATAATAATCCAGCACTGGCGCGATCGCGGACACTGATTTTGGTACAATTACCAAAGGTTTGCCGTGCTAGCCAGCGAGTTTGCGGACGCAATAAAGGGCCAATACCCTGCGCCCAAGCAATGGTTTTCAAATCCATTTTCTGCGCCAATGCCATCAGTCCCCCATAATAAAATGGGCTGATAGTACTGGTAATATCTTGAATGAGACTCCCGCCGCCCCAAATCAAGGCATCACAAGAGCGTAAAGCTTCAAATATAAGTAAGGGAGCCATGCGATTGTAGGTTTCTACATTGTAGCGATCGCGGGTTTCCTCTGGATTACCAGAAAGCACCACAGGCGTTACATGAGATGGTAACATTTGCAAAAGCGTTGCCAATAAAGCTTCGTCACCACCATTACCTTTGCCGTAATACCCAGACAATAATGCTCGCATCTTGACCATTTTGGACTTTCCTGCGGAACGCTACGCGAACGACTTCGCTCAGTCGAACGATTTTGGATTATCAAATCTTATTAAATAAATCTCTGTCCCCGATACAGATGGTAAACTCATTCCCAAGTTCTACTTTGAATAGTACAGAAGATAGTTAAAACCCCCTCTGAACTCGACAGTTGAGCCTTTGAACTCGGAAGTTGAGCCTCTGAACTCGGAAGTTGCCCCTCTGAACTCGACAGTTGAGCCTTTGAACTCGATAGTTGAGCCTTTGAACTCGGAAGTTGCACCTTTGAACTCGGAAGTTGAGCCTCTGAACTCGGAAGTTGAGCCTCTGAACTCGGAAATTGAGCCTCTGAACTCGGAAGTTGCACCTTTGAACTCGGAAGTTGCACCTTTGAGCTTGGAAGTTGCAAAATTTTAAAAGAACAACTAAAAATTTTGTTTAAACAAATATAAAATTTAAGCTACATATTACCTTGACACTGCCACTCCCCACTCCTTTCTTATGCACGCCCTATCAATTCCCACCTGGATTATTCATATTTCTAGCGTTATTGAGTGGATTGTTGCCATTTGGTTAATCTGGACTTACGGCGAACTCACTAATAACCGCAATTGGTGGGGATTGTCCCTTGCCTTGTTACCAGCTTTGGTCAGCGCCATGTGTGCTTGTACCTGGCATTATTTCGATAACGCCGAATCTCTAGAATGGCTGGTAACGCTTCAAGCTACCATGACCTTAGTTGGTAATTTTACGCTTTGGGCAGCAGCGTTTTTAATTTGGCGTTCCACCAAGTCTGCCAACACTGTTGAACCAAAACCTATCAAATCAGAGCCATGATATCTAAAGAAACCCTATTTGCACTTTCATTGTTTCCCTATTTGGGTTTCTTGTGGTTTATTAGCCGCAGTCCACAAATGCCGCGTTTGGCGCTATATGGATTTTACGGCACTCTCGTCTTTGTTGCCGTCACCATCCCCGCCGGAATTTACGCCCAATTGCATTATGGCGAGTCTTTAGCCAATATAGATTGGTTGCACGGCGGCGCAGAAGTATTTTTGACGCTTTCTAATATCTTGCTTGTGCTGGGTTTTGGGGAAGCTGTAAGGCAATTAAAAATGAAAAATTATTGAAGAATAAGTCAGGAGTCAGGAGTCAGGACTAGTGTTTTGATTGCATTAAGTTATGAGGAACAAGTAAATGGATGTAATTCCAGCAATTGATTTACTAGAAGGTCGTTGTGTGCGACTATATCAAGGAGACTACGATCGCTCGCAAGTTTTTAGTGAAAACCCGGTTGATGTTGCCAAACAGTGGGTAGATCAGGGTGCTACCAGATTACATATAGTTGATTTAGATGGTGCCAAAGCAGGTAAAGTAGTAAACTTGAGGGCAATTGAAGCGATCGCTCAAGCGGTGACAGTACCCATTGAAATTGGTGGAGGATTGCGTGATCGCACCAGTGTAGAACAAGTATTCAATCTAGGCGTACAGTGGGCAATTCTCGGAACCATCGCTGTAGAACAACCCCAGCTAGTGCAAGAACTCTGCCAAGAATTTCCCGGACAGATTATTATCGGTATTGATGCGCGTAACGGACTCGTAGCGACTCGCGGTTGGTTGGAAACCTCGGAGATTTTAGCAACCCAACTGGCTGTACAAATGCAAGAATTGGGTGCAGCCGCCATAATTTACACAGATATCCAACGAGATGGTACACTTACAGGCCCCAATTTAGAAGCTTTGCGAGAACTTGCGGCGGCAATTTCCATCCCAATAATTGCTTCTGGCGGGGTAAGTTCTGTTACCGATTTGTTGAGTTTGTTGGCGTTAGAACCTCAAGGCGTGACTGGTGTAATTGTCGGACGTGCTTTGTATACTGGGGATATTTTACTCAAAGAAGCATTACGAGCGATCGGGTCTGGGCGGATTCAGGATATTCCACCGAATCTAGGTTTTTCTACCTTTGCTTGACATTATTTTTACTTACAAAACCTGTGTTGGGTAGCTCTGTTGATTGTAGCAACACAATGCGATCGCAATCAACTCAATTATTTACCTCACAGAAGCCAAATTGCCATCGATATTTTGGCTTCTTCAGTTTTTTCCTGATTGGGTCAAAAAGTGTATCTACAGAAAGATATTATCAACTTTCCCTTGTATTTGAATTGGCACACAGCTATATCTACTTAAGTAATAGCTGAAAGACTTGGAGACAAATGTCAGGAACTACGTCAAATTCCGAAATGTTATACCGAATTCTCGGCGGTACAGAAGAGAGGGTTTCGGCGATTGGATTGGGTGGTTGGCATATCGGCTTGAAGACTGTTGATGAGCAACTGGGTATCCGAATTGTTCGCACGGCGATTGATCGTGGTATCACCTTTATGGATAATAGTTGGGATTACAACGGTGGAGTCAGCGAGATTCGCATGGGGAAAGCGCTCCGCGATGGCTACCGAAATAAAGTATTCCTGATGACGAAAATCGACGGACGCTCTAAGAAAGAAGCCGCAAAACAGATAGACGAATCACTGCAACGTCTGCAAGTGGATTACATTGATCTAGTTCAGCATCACGAAATCATTCGCTACGAAGATCCCCATCGAGTTTTCGATGAAGAAGGGGCAAATGCCGCTTTTATTGAGGCGCGAGAAGCTGGTAAGCTGCGATACATTGGCTTCACTGGACATAAAGACCCTCATATTCATCTGCATATGCTGGAAGTTGCAGCCATTCACGGGTTTAAATTTGATACAGTTCAGATGCCGCTCAATGTCATGGATGCACACTACCGAAGCTTTGAAAAGCTGGTTGTGCCAGAACTAATCAAACAAAACATTGGCGTTCTGGGGATGAAAAGCCTAGCAAATGGTATTCTTTTACGGTCAAATACTGTAACGCCAATTGAATGTTTACACTATGCTTTGAATCTGCCTACGTCGGTTGTGATTACAGGAATTGACAGTATGGAGATTCTGGAGCAAGCGTTTGAAGCAATACGGACGTTTCAGCCAATGAACGACGAGCAAGTGCGATCGCTCTTAGCAAAAACGGCAGAAGCGGCTTCCCGCGGCGAGTTTGAGCCATTCAAAACCTCATCAATTTTCGACAGCACTGCCCAAAATCCAGATTGGTTGGGAGAGGAGCCACAGCGCATCCAGCAATTGATGCCGGCGTAATCGCAGAGTAGATTGTATTATGTGATGTAAGAGCTAAGGTAGCCTACAAGATTAGCGATCGCACCAAACGATCATACTGTCTCTTGTCAAGAATACCCGTAAGTTGGGCATCAAAGTATCTCTCCACCTACTTCGCTCAAAATCAAAATAACACTTAAAAGCGTTATTTACGGTTAGATGGAGTGTTAAGTTGCTTGCTGAAAAGCCTGGGCAATAGCATTGCGGGCAAGTTTAGCTTGCAAATACTTATTATAGGGAAGCGGACGCAGAAATTTCTGGGCACTTGGATTGGCTTGAAATTTTGCTGGCATATAACTGGGATTAAGTATCCAAGAATATTTGTCAGTCATCCCCCATGTAAGTACGGTATCAACATCAGCCGCAAAACAGAGGTCAAGATATCGTTTGTAACTGTCTGCTACCATTTGATCTAACTTTTGGATAGTGCTGGGTAATGGGAAATCAATGATAATATCTAATTCGGAAATTATTGGTTTAACTTGAAGATCATTAAGTCTTTTTAAGACAGAACTAAATCCTGTAGCGTCAAAACCATAGGCAGTAGAAAACCATATATGCGATTCGATACCCGCGCCGTCGATTTTAGCTCCATTATTCTTCAAATATTCGATCAATGCTAACCAACGGTCTGCTCTCCATGAATCGCCTTCCATGCTACTCTCGTTTAGATAAAATAGTTTACTACTATCAACCGAAGCCGCAAATTTAAACAACTCTAGAATATATTCCGGTGTTAATCCTGGAAGTAAACCATAAACCTGATCGCTTGTCGCGTTTGGATTGGCTGCAATAATTTCATTAGTGATATCCCAAGAAATTAAAACTGGGCTATTTTTATAGTGTCCCATGACCCCAGTAATATGTCTTTTGAGTTGTTCCATTGTCGGGGGAAAAGTAGGGATATAACTGGGCAATGCCTGACCCCACAAAAGTGTATGTCCATGCAACTTCATATTATTCTGCTGACAGAAATTAGCAATATAATCAGCATCTTTAAAGGTAAATATTCCTGCCTGTGGTTCCGTGGCGTTCCATTTTAATTCCCCATTTGGCGTTATAATTCCGCACTGGGCAGCAACTAGCGCTGAATATTTTGCATTCGCTTGTAAATCGCTAGCCGCGATTCCTCCACTGCCATAAAGCTTTCCCTTAGCGGCAGCTAATTGCCGGAGGGGAGAATTTACATTTGTACTTGCCATAGCAACATTCCTGCTATGTGCTTCTTTTTGCTTATCTTTTTCTAAAAACCCCATAGCCAATAAGGTAGAAAGGGTTGTGCATCCTGCTCTTTTTAAGAATTTTCTCCGATAAAGCATAAATTGTACCTAACAACAAATATACTCACGAGTATAGCAATCTTATTTGATTTGTAAAGGTCGAAAGATTTAGATCCCCGACTTCTCGAAGAAATCGGGGATCTTTTTGTTCATAACTTATTTAAGATTGCTATATAAGTTAGGTTTACAAGGAAATTTAGAAGTATGTAAAAAAACATAATACAAATTGTTGGAGTTAAATTTTATCTGCTTTGATATAGCAACATTTGCCTTATTGTCTTCATTTTTGCTTAAATAAGTCGGTAAGAATATATCAAACTATAACTATAATTACGCGATATAAAATTCTGCTGTATTAGCTATGAAAGAGGTGATACGTGGGCAATCTGGCTTAAATAGCGATCAAGCCCAAGCGGTTAGACTGAAGAAAAAATCAGAATGCAAGTATCTTAGCCGCAAAAAGTCAGTCGCGGTTGCAAGTTAATTAACCAACATTGATCGCAATACAGTTCAGCTAAGGCTAAAAACTAAAGCTGGTGTAGGTGTAGGTTGGGTTGAGGAACGAAACCCAACATTATCGAGACTTTGTTGGGTTTCACTATCGCTCAACCCAATCTACTATTCTCTTAACCCAAGCGTATTGACATTGATCGCTAACTTTTGATCGCTCATGTTGAAAATCTGTAACCAGTTTAATTTGCTCCTTAATTAGTAGATAAAAATAGTTACAAAGTTCAATCTATCAAAATAGTGAATTTAACTAACAACTTATGGCGGAAGAACCTCTATCTAAAGAACGATATAGCGGATCAGCTAAATGAAGTAAAAATAGTATGCTAAATCTCATGAAGATTGGATTCTATGAAACTGAATTACTTTACAAAAGGGTTTTCGACTGTTGGACGTTGGATAACTACAACACTGGTTTGTCTATTAGCGATCGCTTTTGTTTGGCAAGGTGCGTTTTTCTCAAACACTTCAGCAATGGCTGATAATGGTGTAAACTTGATCGCATCAAAAGACGTGGGCGATCAAGTTCAAGAGAAAACTAGTAAAGATGCTGGACGAGCCAAGAATTTTATCGATGATACGGCAGATAAAGTCAAGCAAACTGCCAAGAACAATGCCAATAAAGTTGACAACACAACAGACAATGGTAGTTTTGTTGAACGTAAAGCAAAGAGAGATGCCGCTCGAATTGAGAAAAGAGCAAATGAAGATGCATCTCGGACTAAAGAAGCAGTAGACAAAACAAAGAATGCTGTTGAACGTACCGTTGATAGCATCAAAGATGCTTTTGGCAAATAGAAAATAGATCCTAGCTTCAATACCTTAGCCAAATCGAAAAATGCCTGGATTCGTAGGTTGGGTTGAGGCACGAAACCCAACAAATACGTTGGGTTTTGCTTCCCTACGGGACGCTACGCGAACGCTCAACCCAACCTACAAAAAAATGGCGAAGGTA
>NZ_JBGTFY010000136.1:0-18965 GCF_041747015.1 Nostoc sp. | reverse complement strand
TACCTTCGCCATTTTTTTGTAGGTTGGGTTGAGCGTTCGCGTAGCGTCCCGTAGGGAAGCAAAACCCAACGTATTTGTTGGGTTTCGTGCCTCAACCCAACCTACGAATCCAGGCATTTTTCGATTTGGCTAAGGTATTGATTTTAAAAAATAATTTACTCTACTCAGGTATAAATCAGCAGTTTTGTCACCAGAATTGACACTTAAAACTTTATTGCGTCGTAACTTGCTGATGCGTAGCGGTATTAAGTTGGTTTGAAGGTCGTGAAACCCAACAAAGCCCTGAAAATGTTGGGTTTCGTTCCTCAACCTAACCTACCCCTTAAAAATTTTCTGGAGGGATTCGATTTGTTGCGAAAGTGTCTCTTTTCCTGTCTGAGAGGTAAAGGGTAAAGGTAAATTCAAACCCTTTCCCCCTTAACTTTTAGCCAAAGATTGGGTCGGAATCAAGTTCCCATTCATGCTTGAGCAATTCTCGGTAAGTCGTTTCCCGAATTATCATCTGCTTATAGAGCATAAGCAAAAACTCTTGAGCTTGTTCACGGGACATTTGCTGCACTTGGTCAGCAAAGGTTCTCAGGCTAAATTCTTGTTCTAAAGATAATGTAATGGGTTGATTCATTGCAGGCTCAATCGCCCAACTGGGCGAAAATTAATTTATGTCAAACGAATTCTAGAATTTGCAATCATTCTCCAGATGCTAGGTCTGAGATTTTTCGTCAGAAAAGACGTTGCATCACCTTGAGGTTCTAATACCGTTTATCCCAAGTTACTGAAGAAAGTTGCCCAAAGGATTCCTGTCACTCCTATAGCAATTAAAACGTTAGTGAAAAACTTACCTAATTCAGCTTCTTGTCCCAGGCTGTTGTCCTGTTGACCTGCTGTAAAAAATAATGACCAAGCTTGGTTAGTATTAATTGTCTCAAAGTTATTAAAATCAGGGCGAAAAACAACGGGGCTAATTAAATCTTTTTTAGGGAAATCAAAATCAGTTTTCATCGCTTTTATTACTTACTCTTTTATTTGGATTTGCTTATGTAACTAAATATTACCTTATGTAAACAAATGTTGCAATAGCTTTACAAAAAGCAAAGGGGTGGTAAACCGTACTAAGTCGGTTATAAATGCCGTACTTGCTGTTGAAAACCTTGATGTCACTCCATTGTGGCAACCCAAGTCAGAACCTAAATTCCAAGTAATCGGACGGAATCAATTACATAATGTCATTGCGATCGCTCGCAATGACTGTAAATAGTACTTCTAAGCCTAAGATGATTCACTGTTGGCGGGCTAAGGTAGATTTACCAACATCCTCAGAACCAATAATCAAGATTTTCTTCACCTTAGCGTCTACACATCCTTTTCAAGCTTAAGAGGGTAAGCATTGCTCACCCAAATAACCGTCTTCAGAGCAACTCAATACGCCGCTACAATAGTACCCTAAGAAGAATTATGCCCAAAGACTGATATTATGACTACTGCTACAACTGTGAAAACTGAGTACGAAGCGATTATTGGTCTAGAAACCCATTGTCAACTGAGTACTAATACCAAGATTTTCTCTAATAGTTCTACGGCATTCGGTGCTGACCCTAATACTAACATCGACCCGGTTTGTATGGGTTTACCTGGGGTCTTACCTGTACTAAATCAAAAAGTATTAGAATACGCCGTCAAAACTGGTTTGGCACTAAATTGTCAAATTGCTAAATATAGCAAATTTGACCGTAAACAGTATTTTTATCCTGACTTACCCAAAAATTACCAAATTTCTCAATATGACTTACCGATCGCTGAACATGGTTGGTTAGAAATTGAGTTGGTAGATGCTGAGGGTAATCCCACTCGCAAGCGTATTGGCATCACACGTCTGCACATGGAGGAAGATGCTGGAAAATTGGTACACGCTGGCAGCGTTGGCGTTGGCGAAGCCTCTCGTAGAGAAGCCTCTCGGAACGAGACTCGCCTTTCTGGTTCTACCTATTCTCTGGTAGACTACAATCGCGCAGGTATACCATTAGTGGAAATTGTCTCAGAACCCGACTTGCGTTCGGGAATAGAAGCTGCTGAATACGCCGAGGAATTGCGCCGGATTGTGCGGTATCTCGGCGTGAGTGACGGCAATATGCAAGAAGGATCTCTGCGCTGCGATGTCAACATCTCTGTGCGTCCAGTAGGAAGAAAGGAATTTGGCACCAAGGTAGAAATTAAAAACATGAACTCGTTCAACGCCATTCAACGGGCGATTGACTACGAAATTGAACGCCAAATCGCCGCCGTCGAAGCAGGCGCGAGCATTATCCAAGAAACTCGTCTGTGGGAAGAAGGCACTCAACGTACAAGTAGTATGCGGATTAAGGAAGGTTCTAGCGATTACCGCTACTTCCCCGAACCAGATTTAACACCAATTGAGGTGTCAGATGCCCAATTAGAACTGTGGCGCAGTGAACTACCAGAACTACCAGCCCAAAAACGCCATCATTACCAAAATGAGTTAGGGCTTTCAACTTACGATGCGCGAGTCTTGACAGAAGATCATCCTGTATCCGAATATTTTGAAGCAGCGATCGCATCTGGAGCGAATCCGAAAGCTGCTGCAAACTGGATTACTCAAGATATTGCAGCACATCTCAATAAACAAAAACTCAGTATTACTGAAATCGCCTTGACTCCCACCAATCTAGCTGATATCATCAATCGGATTGAAACGGGTAAAATTAGCAACGCCCAAGCTAAAGAAAAGCTGCCAGATTTGCTCAGTGGTATCTCTCCTGATAAAGCCTTTGCTGGTCAAGAACTAATCACCGATCCTAGTGTACTGGAACCTATCGTTGATGAAGTCATAGCCGCCAATCTCAAAGAACTAGAAAAGTATCGCGGCGGTAACACTAACCTCAAAGGCTTCTTTGTTGGACAGGTTTTGAAAAAGACAGGCAAACGTGCTGATCCTAAGCTAACTAACGAATTGGTGGAGAAAAAACTGAACGCCTAATATTCAACTAACCCAAAATTGTGGGGTAAGACGGGAGGTAATACGGTTCGGTTAAGGTGCATAGTTCTTAAAGATCCCCCTTAGTCCACGCCAGTCGCTCATGGGGGAAACCCCCAGACGCTCTCTACGAGAGGCTAAAAGCGTAGCTTGCTTCTCTGTAAGAGTACGCGGACTCGCTAACGCTGCGCTATCGCTTTTAGCGTCTCCCCTTCTCCCAAAGGGAGAGGCTAACGCCTTCTCTACGAGACGCTCCGCGAACGCGGAGCGTCTCGTAGAGAAGGGAGAAGACCTCGCTGGCTCCCCTTAAAAAGGGGGAAATAGAGTTATTCTTAGCCCCCTTTTTTAAGTGGGGTTGGGGGGATCGAGTCTTATCCGAACTGTATTGAGAGTGGAGTTATATTGAATTTTTGGCACGATAATTTTGATAGCTAATCAATAATCCTTGTCCGTAAAAACAAAAAAATCCCAAAAAATTTACTTAGTATTTTTATTCTGATATAAATGTTAACTTTATTGTGTAAGTATATTAACCTCATCGCCGATTTTTAAAATTTTTCCGGCTGACGATGGGGGTAAATGGGTATTGACACTCAATCTGTAAAAGTGATTAAAAGGCGATAAAGCAACCCAATTTGGTAGAGTTGCTTGTCGCTGGGTTGCAAAGATTTTTTGAAAGTTTGGGTAAGCTTCCCCTAAATAAGAATCGCGTGTTGGGACTATACAACGCTGACATGGTTTAACCCCAAAAAAGTCCACATCTCCGACTCGAAAGGAGACTAAATCATCTTGTTCACTAAATAGCTGATCTTCCCAAAATGCTGGTACACCATCAATCTCGATGTTGATACGCATCCGACGACGCATTTCATCTATACTCAAACCGGGGAACCAAGAGGTTACTTCTGCCAACGTTGCTGTACTAATTACCGTTGGGCCAAGTGAGTCTGTATCATCAGGAAAGCCCATCAGAGAGTTTTGCCTGAATGTAACAGCAAACCCAAAAAAATCACTTAAAGTTGCTTCTAACGCCTGCCGTTCCTCATCCAGATGAAAAATTTTTTGTGAGTCGCTGCCTGGGATTTGCAACGAGATAGTTCTATTTAAAAGGGCAAATTGAGCCCTTAGTAAATG
This sequence comes from Nostoc sp., assembly GCF_041747015.1. Lineage (GTDB taxonomy): Bacteria > Cyanobacteriota > Cyanobacteriia > Cyanobacteriales > Nostocaceae > Nostoc. The sequence continues at coordinate 14,842 of NZ_JBGTFY010000136.1, read as the reverse complement.
GATTTTAGCATGACGTTTGCCATTGACAAATCTACCCTGTTCGTCAAAAATGGCAAATTCGCGGTCATGCTGTAATGCAGCACTGGCAAGTACTCTAGCGTTTTTAACTTCAACACCATCCAGTGATTTAACCGGATATAGTAAAATCTTGGCTAGGTAAGGCATCATAGCAATTTGGGATTTTAGATTTTGCGTTCGCGTAGCGTGTCGGAGACAAAAGTTGAGCCAGTTACTTGCGTATTTTCCCACAGCAATCCGCTCAAACGGCTGCTTCCCCGTTGTGCAAACTGGCGTGTAAGGAGGATTTCTCTCCGTAGCAAACTTTTTAAGACGGATTTTGGATTAAATATTGATGATTTCGCAGTCTCCAATCTTTAATCCAAAATTCTTTTGTTACTTATGGATATATTGGTGATTTATCTATTCCTCCAACATGATTTAGAGGCCAGAAGCGAACTATAGCACGTCCAATAATATTCTCGCGGGGGACAACACCCCAGCAGCGGCCATCATAACTACTGTTACGATTATCACCTAGTACTAAGTAGGAGTCAGATGGTATGGTCTGAGGTTTCGCCAAAAAAGGTGGCTGTGGTCCTGATTGGCAAACATCAATTACTGTACTCTGCCCAGAGCCAAGATAATTAGTTTCTGGGAGGAGTTTGTTGTTGATATAGACTTTGCCATCCCTAAGTTGTATTTTTTCTCCAGGTAAGCCAATTACACGTTTGATGAAAGCATCCTGGTATTGTTCTTTTTGCAGTTCTTTTGTAGGTGAAAATACTACTATATCTCCTCGTCGCGGATCAGCAAATTTATATTTCAATTTATCGACAATGATTTTGTCTGCTTCCCACTGGTTTGGCGTACCATGCAGAGTCGGTTCCATCGACCCAGATGGAATCCAGCGGGCTTCAGCAACAAAGGTGCGAATTCCCAGAGCTAGAACAATGCTTAATATAATTGTTCTACCTAGCTCTGCGATCCAGGAATTATCGGGTTGTTGACTAGAGTTGTTATCAGGCACTTGATTTTGCATGAAATTACTTAACTGAAAAAAAGATGTAGGTAATTAACTCACCTAGTGAGACTTTATCTGTTAATCTTAACGGGAAAACTTTAATTTCCTAGTCGTGTTCGCATCTTGACGGGGTTCTTCATAAATTAAAAATAAACTTTTTTTAACGCGCACTAAGAATTGGTTACTCAGAGAGCGACTCAGTTTAACCTAAAAGCATAGTTTTCTGTAATATGTAGCTCCTTGTCTGAACTTTTTTAGCTCTATGTCATCTCCACAAATTTTACTAATTCGCCACGCTCGGATTATCCTACCCAATGGTGAACTGATGATTGGGGATGTGTTGACGCGCGATCGCCAAATAGTCGAAGTTGCGCCAGAAATCTCCCAGACAACACCAGCCACAGAAATTGACGCACAAGGTTTAACTTTGTTGCCAGGAGTCATTGATCCGCAGGTACATTTTCGGGAACCAGGACTAGAACACAAGGAAGATTTATTCACAGCCAGTTGTGCCTGCGCTAAAGGCGGAGTCACTTCCTTTTTGGAAATGCCCAATACGCGCCCCTTGACAACGACACAGCAGGCTTTAGACGACAAGCTAGAACGTGCCTCACACAAGTCCTTGGTTAATTATGGCTTTTTTATTGGGGCAACAGCAGAGAATTTACCAGATTTGCTTTTGGCAAAGCCAACACCAGGAATTAAGATTTTTATGGGGTCGATGCATGGTCAGTTGTTGGTTGATGGCGAAACAGCACTCTCTGCGATATTTGCTAAAGGCGATCGCTTGATTGCTGTTCATGCCGAAGACCAAGCTAGAATCAACCAACGCCGCCAAGAATTTGCTAATATTCACGATCCAGCCGTTCACTCGCAAATTCAAGATGATCAAGCGGCGCTGTTGGCAACTCAACTGGCATTAAAACTTTCTCAAAAATATCAACGTCGTTTGCATATTTTGCATATGTCAACAGCAATTGAAGCAGATTTGCTGCGTCAAGATAAACCTAGTTGGGTAACAGCGGAGGTGACACCACAGCATTTGTTGTTAAATACTAGTGCTTATGAGCAGATTGGCACTTTAGCACAGATGAATCCACCTTTGCGATCGCCCCACGATAACGAAGTTCTCTGGCAAGCTTTGCGCGATGGCGTAATTGATTTTATCGCTACAGATCACGCGCCGCACACCTTAGAAGAAAAAGCTCAAGAATACCCCAATAGTCCTTCGGGAATGCCTGGGGTAGAAACTTCCCTAGCTTTAATGTTAACGGCGGCAATGCAAGGACACTGTACAGTAGCCCAAGTTGTGAACTGGATGTCCAAAGCTGTAGCTGTGGCTTATGGTATTCCTAACAAGGGAGCGATCGCACCTGGCTACGATGCCGATTTAGTGCTTGTAGATTTAAATACATACCGTCCAGTCCGGCGCGAGGAACTTTTAACCAAGTGTGGTTGGAGTCCCTTTGAAGGCTGGAACCTCACCGGCTGGGCTACAACTACCATTGTCGGCGGTGAAATTGTTTATGACAAAGGTCAAGTAAATAAGCAAGTGCGGGGACAAGCTTTAACTTTTTTGCATTAAATATTTCTTTAGGTTACGCAAGCTGAATAGAAACTTGACAAATTAGCTCTTAGTCTTCTCGCTAAAATTAGGTTTTTATTGAGAATGAACAACGAACGAATAAGTTTTAGAAAAAACGTGAGGATCACTCTCGCAAATGTTAAGAAATATCCGGGTAATGGATAGCTTAAAGAAGGAGGGAACCGGAATCAAAGTCCCCCTTTTTTAAGGGGAGCCACTGCGTTGGGCGGCTCTGCCGACTTGTACCCCTTCGGGGAAGCAAGCTACGCGCAGCGTCTCCGGCAAGGAGAAGCATGTGGCGTGGATTTAGGGGGATCTCAAAGTATTTGCTACCAAGAATAGGACTTGTTCATTCATCCTCTAACCGAAGATGTGGGTTAAAATACCGATATCTTCAATAACTACCCACGCAGAAAGCCCTGAAAAAAGCGTTGGCATTCGCGCAGCGTCTCGTAGAGAAGCCCACCGTAGGTATCGCTATGCTTCAGTATCCCCATCTCGAACAATCGCTAAAACATCACTTCGGTTATGACCAATTCCGCCCCGGACAACGGCAAATTATCGAAGAAGCGCTACAAAATCGAGATTTAATGGTTGTGATGCCAACTGGTGGGGGGAAATCTCTGTGTTTTCAATTACCGGCACTGTTGAAAAAAGGTTTAACGGTGGTGGTGTCGCCATTAATTGCTTTGATGCAAGACCAAGTAGAAGCACTGCGAAATAATAATATTAATGCGACATTTCTGAATAGCAGTTTGAATCCTTACCAGGTGCGATCGCGGGAAGAAGCCATCCTTAGCGGTAAAGTAAAATTATTATACGTCGCCCCGGAACGTCTGCTGAGTGAAAGGTTTCTACCGTTTCTCGATTTAGTTAAAGAAAAAATCGGTATTTCTAGTTTTGCTATTGATGAAGCGCACTGCGTCTCTGAGTGGGGACACGATTTTCGTCCAGAATATCGCCAGTTAAAATCTCTGAGAAAACGCTATCCTGATGTACCTACCGTCGCCCTCACCGCCACAGCAACCGATCGCGTCCGTAGTGATATTATTCAACAACTAGGACTAAAGCAACCTAGCATCCATCTTGCCAGTTTTAACCGGGAAAATCTTTATTACGAAGTTCGTCCTAAAACTAAATATGCTTACGCCGAATTGTTAGAACTAATTCGAGAAACTGAAGGTTCGACAATTATTTATTCTTTAACTCGTAAAAAAGTTGATGAACTCACTTTTAAACTGCAAAATGATCAAGTTATTGTTTTGCCTTATCACGCCGGATTAACTGATGAGGAACGTAGTAGTAATCAAACGCGATTTATTCGAGATGATGTCCGAGTTATGGTGGCAACAGTCGCCTTTGGAATGGGAATTAATAAACCAGATGTGCGGTTGGTAGTTCACTTTGATCTGCCCAGAAATATCGAAAGTTATTATCAAGAATCGGGTAGAGCAGGTAGAGACGGAGAACCATCTCGGTGTACAATATTTTTCAGCTTTGGTGATGTTAAAACAATTGAATGGAGCATTGATCAAAAAACTAATCCTCAAGAACAGTTGATTGCCAAACAACAATTGCGGCAGATGATCGATTACGCTGAAGGCACTGATTGCCGGCGCACAATTCAACTGGGTTATTTTGGAGAAAGGTTTCCTGGGAATTGCGGTAACTGTGACAATTGTCGTCATCCCAAACCGATGCAAGATTGGACAATTGAAGCCATGAAGTTTTTATCTTGTGTGGCGCGTTGCAAAGAAAGATTTGGGATGCTGCACATAATTGATGTGTTGCGGGGAGCAAAAAAAGACAAAATTATCCAGTACGAACACGATAAACTTTCTACTTATGGTATTGGTAAAGATAGAACTCTAGATGAATGGCGAATGTTGGGGCGATCGCTTTTACATCAAGGGTTAATAGAACAAACTAGCGATGGTTACTCAGTTTTAAAACTAAATGCCTTAAGTTGGGAGGTAATGCGAAAACAACGCCCAGTTTCCCTAGCTGTAACCACAGTCCAAAAAATTACCTGGGAACAGGGGAGTGAAAAAGCAGAAGTTGCAGAAATATTATTACAGAAGTTGCGATCGCTACGTAAACAATTAGCTGATGAGCAATCTGTACCACCTTACGTCATCTTCCACGATTCCACTTTAAAATTGATGGTACAGGTACAACCCCAAACCTTAGTTGAATTTGCGAAACTTTCTGGTGTAGGTAGTCACAAACTCGCTCAATATGGCGAAAAGTTTATTACAGAAATTCGCGCCTACCGCCAAGAAAAAGGTTTGCAAAATAAATCTGTTACTTCTGCTTCCGCATCATCTTCCAACTCGTCTTCTTACACCGAATTACAGACATTACAATTACATCAACAAGGTTTAAATATCGCTCAAATTGCCCAAAAACGCAACCTTAGTCCAGCAACAGTTAGCAATCATTTAGAAAAACTAATTGAGAAAAATCAGCCAGTTGATTTAAATCAATTAGTACCTCTAGAACATCAACAAAAAATTTGGCAAGTTTTAGAAGTACTCGGTGATATTTCCCTCACTCCCATCAAAGAACAACTAGGTGAAAGTTATACTTTTGATGAAATTCGTTTATTACGGAGTAAATGGCGGCGCGAAAATCGCAAGTAATAATTAAGGAGTAACCAATGAGTCAAATACTTAATACAGGAGTACGCTGGACAACCCACGATGTGGAACTGTTACCAGAAAATGAAGGGACGCGCTACGAGATAGTTGATGGAGAATTATTTATGACCAGGGCACCTCACTTTAAACACCAGCAAACTTGTGGCAAGATTTTTCGACAACTTGATATTTGGTCGGAGTTGACTGGTTTAGGAGAAGCCGTGATCAACCCTGGCGTTTTATTTTCAGAATCAGATAATGTGATTCCTGATGTAGTTTGGGCTACTAAGGAAACCTTGGCGCTAACGTTGGATGAAGCAGGACATTTAAGTGGCGCACCAGATTTAGTAGTCGAAGTTTTGTCTAATAGCAAAGAAGACTTAAGACGCGATAAAGAAGCGAAACTCAAACTTTATTCTTCCAGAGGAGTGAAAGAATATTGGATTGCTGATTGGCGATCGCGTAAACTAGAGGTCTATCGACGCGAACAAAATCAACTTAAGTTGGTAGAAACCCTATTTAGTAGTGATAATATAATTTCTCCCCTGTTGCCTGGTTTTAGCTGTACTGTAAACCAGTTTTTCCCTGTTTAAAATTTATCGTAAATTAAACCAGAATTTAAACCAGGGAATACAACATGACTATTAAGCGGATTATCCAACCTGGGCAGAGTTATACGTTTAGTAAATATTTTGAGCTACCTTATATAACTAAAGATATTCTCACAGATTTTAATTGTAGCTATGAAAAGAAGGCACTAGAACTACCTACTTATATAAAGGAGATAACATATTTAGACTTTCTAAATCGCTATCTAAAACGCAATATATCAATCTTTGATTCAGTTGCAGAAATAGCTATTAGAGAAATGTTAATTTCTCCGATTCTTGTAGAAGTTTGTGACCAAACACAATCTATTCTTTATATTGAGTATACTGTTAATGTTAGTGAACAGCTTAAAGGTACATTTGACTATTATCTAGTTTCCCAGAGTTCACTTTTAGTTATTGAGGCTAAACAATCAGATTTAAAAAGAGGATTTAGTCAGCTAGCGGTAGAATTATTAGCATTAGACCAGTGGGTAGATTCCCCTAACTCTATATTATATGGAGCTGTTACCAATGGATATGATTGGAAATTTGGACTATTGCAAAGACAGGAAAAACATATCATAGAAGATACTAAACTTTATCGCGTTCCAGAAGGTTTAGAAGAATTAGTTAGAGTACTTGTAGGAATTCTTAGTAATACTAATCACTAGCTTAGACCCAGGGCTATTTCATTCTAGACATAAACCGCCCAAAACTAAAGTTCCTTTTCTTATAACTAAAGTCCGTTAAAACGGACTATAACATGAGTCTCAGTCCTCTTTAGACGACTTTCGCTATTAGACTCAGAATTCATTCTGAGGCGGGCTTGCAAATAGTCCATTAATTCGGAGAACACTTGGCACAGAAATCAGGACTGAATTTACAGTATTGACTACCTGTCAATGGGTAAGCTGTACAATAAGGAAAACTGGTAAGTTTGACTCTGGCTGCTTGTAATTTTGAACCATTCGGCAACGCTTCAGTAAGTTTGGTTTTATCAGCCACAAAGATAGCTAAAATCTTAGGTAACGCCATACAAGCAGTAATATTGAGCAGCGTTAGCAATGTAGCGTCTATCAAATTCATAGGTAATCATCCCTTGTGAAAAATAGGCGTAGCCCGTCGTAGACATCGCTATTCTTAGATGCAAATATAATCTATTGCTTGCAATCTATTTAACTAATCTTAACATAAATTTTTGTAAATAAAAACGTGGAATTCCTGGAATTATTATACACAAAAGGGAATGTGGATAATGAGGATGGTTATTGTAGCGGAATAACAAAATAAGCTAACAATTACGATCAGTTTACAAAATTTAGGTAAGGTGCTATGTCAAAAATCCCACCTGCGTCTTCTTTTTTATCTAACATCAGTGAGCAAGAACGTCAGGCATTAAAGCGGTTGGTAGATTACACAAATGTAGAATCGCTACCAGAAATTTGGCCTTTAGCAGCCGGGCGATTTGGTGATGTTGTCGCCCTCCGCAACCCTAACGCTAAACCAGAAGTAGCGATTACTTATACCCAGTTAGCAGAGCAAATACGGCTATTTGCTGCTGGGTTGCAGGCGTTGGGAGTAAAGGTAGGCGATCGCATTTCCCTGATTGCTGACAACAGTCCCCGCTGGTTTATTGCCGATCAAGGCATAATGACTGCTGGAGGAGTTGATGTAGTGCGTAGCTCCCAAGCCGAAAAAGAAGAACTGCTGTTTATCATCGCTAATAGTGGCAGTACGGCAATAGTAGTTGAGGATTTAAAGACACTTAAAAAATTGCAAGGTAGCGAAGCGGTAGCGACGTTAGGAGCATCTCGCCTCAATGATCTATCAATTCAACTAGTAATCCTACTTTCGGATGAAGCACCACCGACAGAAGGAACCCTAAAGGTGTTGAACTTTGCCCAGCTGATCGAAATTGGGATAAATCATAATTTTGTGCAAGTCTTGCAAAATCGTGACGCTCTGGCAACCCTAATTTACACCTCCGGTACTACGGGCAAACCCAAGGGTGTAATGCTGTCTTATAACAATTTGATGCATCAAGTAACAACATTTGGGACAGTATTGCAACCAAACGTAGGCGATATAGTTCTCAGCATCCTGCCTTCATGGCATAGCTACGAACGGACTGTTGAGTATTACTTATTATCTCAGGGTTGCACACAAATTTATACCAACTTACGCTCTGTAAAAGGAGATTTGAGACAATTTAAACCGAACTACATGGTAGGTGTACCGCGTCTGTGGGAATCGATTTATGAAGGAGTGCAAAAGCAGTTCCGCGAACAACCAGCGAATAAGCAGCGCCTAATTAACTTTTTATTCGGTGTTAGCGAGAAATATATCAAAGCGCGGCGAGTTGCTCAAGGGTTGAATTTAAATAATCTTCATGCATCAGCCGGCGAACGATTAGCAGCGAGGATACAAGCATCGGCTTTATTACCCCTCCATGCTTTGGGAGAACGACTGGTTTATGCCAAGGTGCGGGAAGCAACGGGAGGACAAGTTAAGCAGATGATTAGCGGCGGCGGTGCGCTTCCTAGGCACATAGATAACTTTTTTGAAATTATTGGTGTGCAAATTTTGCAAGGCTATGGCTTAACAGAAACTTCTCCTGTTACCCATGTGCGTCGTCCTTGGCGAAATTTGATTGGTGCATCAGGGCAACCACTTCCGGCTACAGAAGCTAAAATCGTAGATCCTGAGACAAAAGCGTCTCTACCAATAGAGAAGCGAGGCTTAGTATTGTTGAGGGGACCACAGATTATGCCAGGATATTATCAAAATCCCGAAGCGACAGCGAAAGCAATTGACGCGGAAGGTTGGTTTGATAGCGGCGATTTGGGTTGGCTGACACCACAAGACGACTTAGTGTTGACTGGCAGAGCGAAGGATACGATTGTATTGACTAACGGGGAAAACATCGAACCGCAGCCGATCGAAGATGCGTGTTTGCGATCGCCCTACATCGATCAAATTATGCTCGTCGGCCAAGATCGGCGCAGCCTGGGAGCCTTAATCGTCCCCAATCTCGAAGCTTTAGAAAAATGGGCAGCGACTCAGAATCTAATACTGGATACGCAGAACGATCAGATTACTTCCTCACCTAGTCAAAAAATTGAGTTGGAGAGTAAAATGATCCAGGATTTATTTCGGCAAGAATTGAATCGGGAAGTGCAAAATCGTCCAGGTTATCGACCGGATGACCGCATCGGGACGTTCAAACTCATTTTGGAACAGTTTTCCATCGAAAATGGCTTGATGACACAAACACTAAAAGTCCGACGACACGTCGTTACGGAACGCTATCACGATATTATTGACGGGATGTTTGCCTGATAATTCCACCTGCTAACTATAAGAGTGAACGTGAAATATTTATGGATGTCTCCAAATCCAATTTGCTCCTGAAACGTGTTGTTAACGTCAAAGTCATTGTTACTCCCCTCTGGAAAGAGGAAGTACAACAGCAACTACAAACGCAAATCAATCAAATCGACCAACAACTGCAACAGCTAGAAGTCGAAGGACAAAGAGCTGTTACTGCAATTCAAAAGCAGAGTCTGCAACCACCTGGCCCCCAGACTCTCCAACAAATTGACAATATCCAACTCCAAGTCAATCAAAAGAAAAGTGAACTGCTAGAGCAGAAAAATCAGTTGCTGCAAAACCTCCAGCAAGTACAGTTTCTCCAGCAGGATCAAGAAGTCAACCAATTCCAAATGGAAGGCTTTTTCCGGGTAGAAATTGGTGATAACCTAATTAGCAAAATGCAGGTCGAAATCGTTCTGCGCGATGGCATTGTAGAAGAAATTCGCGGCGACATTTAAATTTGTCATTAGTCATTTGTTTTGTGACCAATGACTAATGACTAACGACAGATGTGATTTAACTTTGTGTGGGGGCGGCTCCCAGCCGAACATTGCGCCTGGGAGCCAGCCCAAACAATTTGCCACATTGGAGGTGAGCTAATAAAAAGCGATCGCCCAAAGGTGGTCATCTCAACTCGATATTTAACTGCACCAACTGCATTATCACCCCGCTTGATTTGCGTAATCGTCACTGAGGACTGATTTGGTTGCGGATAAGTTACTTCTACCTTTCGCGTTGCTCCCGCTAATGCTACGTCTTCAAAGGCACTTAGGGCGAGGATAGCAGGATCGCTACCTTGGAGAGATGAGTTAATACTTTCTAGAGGTATAGTTTTATAATCAGAACGCTCTGAGTATGGCACAATCTCCTGAGACTGATGTATTGCTGCCACCTGCTGAGTTTGTCTATCACTAGTCTCAATAATCGGTACAGATTGCTGGCGCTGAGTAACATAAACTCCAGCGCTAGCAGTGGCAAAAATACTTAATATTACAATCAAAAAGAATTTCAACTTTGTTGACATAAAATTAAACAGGAATTTCAAACAGGCTTATTACCAATTTTGAATTCTAGATTAAACTGCACCCCATATCCTCTAACTATGAGAGGTTCCCATATCTTCAGCAGTGGGATGAGGAATATAAAATATATAGCAATCCTAGTTGATTTGTGAGAAATTCGTGATGGTTTGTAAAAGTCAATAACCAAAACACGATACTGAGTAATCATTGAGGATAGCTCTGTACTATAGACCTGTAAGTTATATTTAGGTTCCTGGAGTCAAGGGTTAGTAACTCTCCCCCCACTCCCCAACCAAAATATAAAATTTCCATGCCAAAACTCTGCTGCCAAGATACAATTTGATGTGGCAAAAGCTGTTAAAGTCCATAAATTATTGATTTTCAAACCACCCTATGAGCATTCACGAAGTATTTATGCCGGCGCTGAGTTCTACCATGACCGAAGGCAAAATCGTTTCCTGGGTGAAATCGCCAGGTGACAAAGTGGAAAAAGGCGAAACAGTGGTGGTTGTCGAGTCAGATAAGGCAGATATGGATGTAGAAACCTTTTATGAGGGATTTCTAGCACATATCATAGTTGAAGCTGGTGAAACTGCCCCGGTAGGATCTGCGATCGCCTTTATTGCCGAAACGGAAGCTGAAATTGAACAGGCAAAATCTCTGGCCAATTCTGGCGGCGCGGCTGCTACTACCTCTTCCCCGGAATTAATCCCCGCCGCCACAGCCTCAGTTGCCACACCTGCCTTAGCGGCTCAAAACGGGTCTAACCACCAAGAAGGAAGGCTTGTAGCTTCACCCCGTGCCCGTAAGTTAGCCAAAGAACTCAAAGTTGATTTAACTACACTCCAAGGCAGTGGTCCCCACGGTCGCATCGTCGCCGAAGATGTAGAAGCATTGTCCAATAAAGGCAAGCAACCCGCCACCACACCAGTTGCTCCACCAGCACCTGTAGTAACCAGCGCCCCTGCGCCCTCAGCACCTCGGACACCAGCACCCCCAACCGCAGTAGCGGCTGTTCCTGGTCAAATCGTGCCTCTAACTACCTTCCAAAATGCTGTAGTACGGAACATGGTAGCTACCGTATCCGTGCCTGTCTTCCGTGTCGGTTATACAATTACTACTGATGGATTAGACAAACTTTATAAACAAATTAAATCCAAAGGCGTGACGATGACAGCGCTACTGGCGAAAGCTGTAGCGGTGACGTTACAAAAACACCCATTGTTAAATGCCAGTTACTCAGACCAAGGAATTGTCTATCATTCTGATATCAATATTTCCGTAGCAGTAGCGATGGATGATGGCGGATTGATTACGCCTGTGCTGCAAAATGCAGACGCAGTAGATATATATTCTCTATCGCGCACTTGGAAGTCTTTAGTAGAACGGGCCAGGGCAAAACAATTACAGCCCCAAGAATACAACAGTGGTACTTTTACTCTGTCAAATTTGGGGATGTTTGGCGTAGACAAATTTGATGCGATTTTACCGCCTGGACAAGGTTCAATTTTAGCGATCGGGGCATCCCGTCCGCAAGTGGTAGCAACAGCCGAAGGTTTATTTGGCGTGCAGCAACAAATGCAAGTCAATATTACTTCTGACCACCGGATTATTTATGGTGCCCATGCTGCGGCGTTCTTGCAAGATTTAGCGAAGTTAATTGAGACGAATCCTCAATCTTTGACAATGTAGTTTTGAAAAGGCATCAAATTTATACGTTAGCGCTATGGGCGAGTAGCAGTTTGTCGTAGAGTAGCGCTAACAACAAACAATACTTACCGAAGAAGAATTCAGAATTCAGCAGCCAGAATCCAAAAGGAATTCTTTGCGAAATGTATGGAAACAGAGGTTTAGAGCAAGCGATTTTAATTGTAAAGAAGAAAAAATTCTTTTTGTGACTGAAACCCCTGATTTAAGGCGTGGGGTATTCTGACTTCTGACTTCTGATTCCTGCTTTGTTAAAACAACAGTCAAATCTGCTTTCAACGTTTTTACCAAAGTTTTACCGGTTTTGGCGATCCAATTTGATGCTCTTTGCGCCAAGCCTGGGGAGGTAATCCGTGATGTTGACGAAACTGGCGCGAAAAATGAGACACATCTTGATAGCCCAACGCTTTGGCAATTTTCTCGACCGTCTGATTATTATTTTGGAGTAAGAAACGAGCTCCCACCATCCGGCGTTTGACAATCCAGCAGTTTACAGTCTCGCCCGTCTGCCTTGCTACTCGGTTAGTTAAGTAAGCAGGTGAGTAACCAACTGCCTCAGCCACATCACACAAAGTAATTCCTTGGTGATAATGGGCTTCGATAAAGTCAAAAATTTCTTTTAATTGGGGAATGCAGGGAAAAATTGACTCAGAAGGAATGTTGTCTTCTGTATCAGGAGCTACGCCAACGCTTTGGGCGATCGCTGTAGCCTTATCTGCAAATATTGATTTTGGAGCTTTCTCAAATTTAGTAGCCCACCAGGATTTGAGAGTAGCTTGCTTTTGCAGTCGGATAGCGATCGCATTGTGCAATTCGTCTAATGTAGAGGGTTTGGTAAGATAATCATCTGCTCCCAATTCCATAGCTTTGCGAACATCTGCTTTGGTACTACTACCAGTCAGAAAAATTAAAGGAATAATTTCTGTAAGAGGATCTTTCCGTAGCTTATCTAAAACCTGATAACCGTCCATATCGGGCATCATGATATCGCAAATCACTAAGTCGGGTATATGCTCTCGTGCTTGCTGGTATCCAGCATGACCGTTGTCAGCACCGATCATATCAAAACCTTTAGCCTTAAGACCCTTTAAGTAAAGATTGCGGGTAACGTTATCATCTTCAATGACAAGAATTTTATTTGACAATTCGTTGAGCATTTTCTATCACCAGAACTTTTTGTGGTCAATGGTTATTAAACTCTTTGCTGAGTGTAAATCGGCATGAGATTAATTATCTTTTAGAGGTTGTTTGAAAAGTATTTGGCTATAAGAGGACTTTTCAAACATCCTCTTAGTGGGAGTTATAAGTGTTAAGTTGTAAAATAAAAACTATCTTTATCTCAACACTTACACTCGGAAACGCTGAACTCTGATTTTATTAATGGCAATATCACAGTAAACGCACTGCCCACATCAACTTCACTTTCTACAGAAATCTGACCGTGATGTAAGTCTACAAGGGTTTTAAGAATCGATAGCCCTAGTCCAGTACCAGATATATGATCAATATTGCTACCTCGGTAGAATGGTTCAAATATTCGTTGTTGATCTACTAATGAAATACCAATCCCCCGATCTTTTACCTGGAAAATTACTTTCCCATTTTTGCAAGATAGTTTCAACTCAATTGCAATCTTCGAGGTAGAATACTTAATTGCATTGTCAAGCAAATTCTTCAAAATAGGCTCCAACAGTTTTTTATCTACGCAGACTGTTAAGGAGTTATCTTGACTAACAAAATTAATCGGGATTTGGCTAATGCTCATTTGCATTTGGGCAACTAAATCATTACAGAACTCAACTAACTCAAGCGGTTTTGGCTCAAAGTTTAATTTTGCTGATTCTGCCTTAGAGAAGAACAGAATATCATCCAACATCTGGCTGAGTTGTTCGGTGGCTTTTTGAATGTGGTCGAGTAGTGGTTGGATTTTCTTCTGTGTACGTTTGTCTACTTCTTCCTTTAATAAGCTATTAGAAAATGAAACAATATTCAGCGGAGTCCGAAATTGATGGCAAACCATAGAAAGAAAACGCGCTCTAAGTTCGCTAAGTTGTTTTGCTTGTTCTAAAGCTTGGTTAAGACCTAATTCTGCATATTTATAATCGGTAATATCAATGGCTGCAACCATTTCGACTGGTTTCCCCCCAAAATCCAGCCCTCCATCCAACATGGCAACCGCGCAAGCTAGCCAGCGCTCTGTGCCGTTTTTTGTGAGAATATTCATCTCCTGGTATTGAAAGTTAGCTGCTTCACCCTCGTTACGCACCTCCCGGCATTTTTTGCTCTTAATCAGTCGGCGAAGATCAAACCCTGTCAGCAGTTCTTCTTTTGTGTAACCAGTCAGTTGTTCTACTGCTGGATTTATGTAGCAAAGCCGTGTTCCTTGAATTAAAAAAGTGCTAGCATCTGTCGTTTCTGCTAAAGTCCGAAATCTAGTTGCGTTCAGCCGTAATGCTTCCTCAGTCTGTTTGGATTCAGTAATGTCCCAAACACTCCAGACTCTACCAATAATTTTGCCTTCGAGACACTGAGGTTTAGAGTAGTGTGCAAAAACTCTCCCATCTTTCAACTCTAGAATGTCGTAGCTCTCAAAATCAGATTGGCTAGATACTTCCCAAATCAGCCGACTAAAAGCTTGGGGGTCTTTAAGTTGGTTCTCGAAAAATGTTTTGCACTGAGGACATTTTTTGGATAGTATTAAGAACTCTGGGATCTGCCACATATCCACAAATTTCTGATTCAAGCTCAGAATATCTCCCTCAAAATTAACTGCAACAATACCAATGGCAGTAGATTCAAGGGTAGAACGAAGTAATGATAGGGATTTTTCTAGTTCTACCTCCTTTGTCTTTAGTTGAGAAACTTCCTGTTGCAAATAGTCTTTGACACCCTTGAATTCATCAGTC
>NZ_JBGTFY010000135.1:0-15759 GCF_041747015.1 Nostoc sp. | reverse complement strand
CGCACTTCTACAATTTCCCCATCTACAAGTTCATATAAACCTTCTTCTGGACACTGTTCTAAAAATTGATCAAAAGTTAGTTTGTGTTTGGTGTATGTTTTCATAACGTTACGTCTCTTTAAACTTTCTGAATAAACCGCCGTCCTAGCAAACCTTGGGGTCTAACTAATAGCATGATAAACAAAATTCCAAAGGCCACTGCGTCTTTATATCCAGAGTATTCGGCGGGTACAAACGCTTCCACTAATCCAATTAATAAACCTCCTAACACTGCACCGGGAATACTACCTAAACCACCTAAGACAATTACTGCTAAACCCCGCAATCCAAAAGCAATGCCAAAATATGGCCCCGCAATACTAACACTAGAAGCGACTAAAGTTCCCGCTAATCCTGCTAAAAAACTACTGATGAAGAATGTGAGGATAATAAAGCGATCGCTATTAATTCCTAACAAACTAGCTGTAGTTGGATCTTCTGCGATCGCTTGCATTGCCTTACCATATTTAGTCCAATTGATAAAATAGGTAAGAATTGTCACAATTACAACTGACACACCAAAAATTACCACCTGCACGCTACGAATCGGAATTGGGTTTTCTAGACTACCAAAGTTAATCGCAGGTGGCAAATTACCATAAGTATTTGCGGGGTATGTGTAACTTTCCGCGCCTACTAAATACTGGATTAAATTCACAATTACCACTCCTACCCCCAAACTGGAAACAACAGTTAGTAAAGCGTCAGAGCCTTGACGACGCAAAGGTTGAAAAGCAACACGTTCCATCGCTACCCCTACCAATCCCGCCAAGGTACTTCCTAAAATTAAGGACATAGCAAATGGTAATTTTATTGGTAGTACCGCATTAGCCAGCAAGCCGTTAAATCCAAAGTTCCCACCCATGAGTGCATAAGTGAAATATGCACCCAAAGTAAAAATCGCACCGTGAGCTAAATTAATGATGCCCAAAATGGAATAAATTAAGGTATAGCCCAAAGCAAAAATTGCATAGATACTACCGATAGATAATCCGTTCAAAAATTGTTGCAAAAATAGAGTTATATTCATGTTGCAACTATTTTATAAATACGAATTTTCCCGTGTTTCCGTCTGTATCCATCTTAATTTGGGCAACGTAAAATTCTTTTTGAATCACATCACCTACTGGGGTAAAAGCAATCTCGCCCAAAGGAGTATCATACTTTCCGGCTATTATCTGCTTATTCAATTCTGTCCGCAGTTTATCAAGAGGTAATGCGCTGATTTTGGACTTTTTATCTAATTCTTTAAGAGCTTCAACATACACCTGCACCGCAGCAAAAGCTTGACCAGTAAATTGGGCTGGTTCTTTTTTGTATTGCTCAATATAGGCTTGGCGAAATACTTTATTAATCTCATTAGGATGTTCAGGACTGTAAGCTTGAGCAATCAGCACACCATCGCAAAGTGCTTTACACACTGATAAAACATTTGGCGTATTCAGACCATTACCACCAACAATTATGCCTTTATAACCCAGTTCTCGCAGTTGTCGTACTAAGTTACCACCATCAGCAGCTAGTCCTGAAATAATTACTAAATCTGGTTTTAAGTTAATTGCATTAGTAGCTTGAGCTTGAAAGTCTGTATCAGTAGTTTGGAACTTTTGAACTGTTACTAATTCTAGCCCTTGGTCTTTAACTGTTTTTTGGAAAATCTCCGTTTCTGATTTGTTAAATGCATCATTTTGGGCGTAAAAAACTGCCACTTTTTTAATTTGAGGATTCTGCTTGAGTGCAGCTTTCACAGAATTAGGAGCAACTATCGAGACGGGCGAAGATACACGAGCTACATAATCACCAATTTCGGGAATTCCTTTTGCAGTATTTGATGCTCCAATAACTGGGACTTTAGCACGTTCGGCGATGGGGTCAGCACTAAAAGCTTGCTGTGACAAAGTAGGGCCAACAATACCGACAACTTTATCTTTATTAATTAAAGTTTGAAAAGCATTAATTGCTCCAGCTTCATCTCCGCCAGTATCTTGAATTACCAATTTAATAGGAGTGCCATTGATACCACCTTTACTATTAAAATACTTCTCGGCAATTCTGGCTCCAACAAATCCCTCTTGACCAAGTAATGCTACGTTACTCGTTTGTGCTAAAGCAATACCGATGGGAATAGCACCCGATGTCCCCGTTGTCGCTGCGGTATCAGTTACAGTGTTATTATTTGTAGAATTTGTCACAGTGCTAGTGCCACCACCACAGCTTGTTAGCAGCAAAGCGCAAATTGAAAATAATGCTGTTGTCCGAGGCAAAACGTTTGTCATAGTTTAATAATCATGTAGTTATTAGATTATCTATAAAAGCTAATAGTAAAGGTAACAATTTGCGAACAACATGAGGCATATTTACACTTTTGTAAGAATTTTATTAAATCATTTTTATTTGACTATGCAAAGACGAATATTCAATGGGTCACGCCTATTCTTCCCCAACTTTGCTTGGAACTCACCCTTAATACAGACAACTTAAGTACTATCGGGCTTTCAATACCTATGGTGGTTAGAGTCGGCGTAGCCCGCTATAGACATCGCATTAACCTTAACCTATATGTTTTCTTACATAATAATTTAGGTATAAATTCAAGTAATTAAAGTCTGATGAAAAAAGAAAGTCGAGAATTATTTAGCGCTACTTTACCTTGTGTGCGCTTTCATTGCTGTTCGCGCAGTCAAGGTTTTGGGATAAGCTATTAAATAACCCTAAGCGCTGTTTCAGTACCAACAAAATAAAAGCAGGATTACCCAAGACATAACGCTTCCATAAGCGGCCAGGTTCAACCAGAAGCCGAAATAACCATTCCAAACCTGCTTTTTGCATCAAAACTGGTGATCTTGTCACCATGTTGCTAACCAGCTCAAAGCTAACCCCAATACCTACGGAAATCGGCACTCCTAAATACAAATAATTGGCAGCTATCCATTTTTCTTGTTTAGGTGCTCCCAAACCTACGAATAGAATATGGGGAGCGGCTGCTGTAATTGTTGAGTTGATTGAATTTAATTCTGTTGGCATAGACTCAAACCCGTAGGGAGGACAGTAAGTACCAACAATCTGCAAAGCTGGATGTCTGGCAACAAGAGTTTCTTTAGCTTTTTCGGCAGAACCAGGGCGACCTCCTAATAAAAAGACCTTCAATCCTTTTTCAGCAGCAATAGCGCAGAGTTTCTCGAACAAATCCGTACCATTAACTCTACCTTTAAGGGGGGTTTGTAAAAACTTAGCCGCCCATAGTAGTGATACTCCGTCTGGCACGACTAAAAAAGCCTTGCGATAAATCTCTTGAAAATTGGCATCCTTCTGCAAGGTCAAAACATGCATGGCATTAGGAGTAACAACATATTCTGGCTTACTCTGGGAGAGCGCATGTTTCACGATTAGTTGTATAACTTCATCAAAACTATATTTATCAATTTTGACTCCACAAATATTAATTCTCATTAGATCAGCACCTCAAGTTAATTAAATTGTGATAATGAATGATAGATATCGGCTAAACGAACTGAGCAATTTCTAATATCCAAGGGTTCGACATTTTTCCTAGCAGTACTGCCTAAATAAAGTCGTAAAGTCTCATTTTCAATCAACAATTCCATCGCTTCCGATAACTGTTGAATGTTTCCTGGGGTAACTAGCAAACCATTTTGATTTGAAATTACTAGTTCAGGAATACCTCCAACAGGAGTTGCAATTACAGGCAAACTCCAACCCATAGCTTCTAAAATCGCCAGAGGCAAACCCTCGTTATAAGAAGGCAAAATAAACACATCTGCTTGCAATAAAAGTTCATCCCGTTTTTCAGAACTAATCCAACCCAGAAAAGTTACCTGATCTGCAAGGTTGAGACTAGCAGCCAACTGCTGCGCTTTTTCGATTTCACCATCTCCTGCTAGAATTAGCCGAGTGTATTTTCTTTGATGATCCGGCAGGTTAGCAAATGCCTTAATCAAATCAAATGTCCCTTTGCGTTGACCGACTCGCCCACAAAAAACTAAACTGATTTGAGTTCGATTTTTGCGGTCAGGAACCTCTGTAGGTAATTCGGAGGGGTTAGGCAAAATAATAACTTGCTTGGGATTTAAATCTAAATTCAACACATAGTAATTTTGCCAACTTTCTGAAAGAACAATAAACCCTTGGCAACGCTGAAATACTTTACTTAAAAATTGCTGGACTCGTCGAGGAAGTTTAGCGTAAGTTACCTGAAATTCGGCGCCATGAGTATGCATTAAGACAGGCTTATCAAAGATAAAGGCAACAACACAACAAATCGCTTTTCGGAAAATGCTACCACCATCGGAAATATGAATGTGTACAACATCTATTTTTTGACTTGATAATTTCCATAAAAATGTAGCTAAAGCTTTGCCGAAAACAATTCCTCTGTAAGCAATTGAGCCTTCGTCATGGGTGTTTATATGCTGTATTTGTATCTGAGGAAGACTATACTTAATTATTAGCTTTTCAACTGTTGCCATTCCTCCATTTTGTTCTAAACTAGGCCCCAGCATTAATACCTGTAGTTGGTTCATTAAAGTTAATTTCTGTGTTTTTTTAGATAATAATTCAAATTTAAAGTTAAGCAATTTAAAATATAACTTGTTGAGAATGGCTAACAATGATTGAATAGTCCGCTCAAAAAAGTCAATAGCAGTAAGTAGGTCGGCGTAAATATTTATCGTTGGAATAAGGCAGGAGGCATAATGGAAAAAGGTTTTAGCCCAGTTTATCTTTCTTCATTAGTTTGGTTCTATTGTGCCAATCTACTTAAGTCGTTGACGATCGTAGGTTTGTACTACCTCAATCAGTACACTGGCTGTAACACTCTGCAAATTTTACTATTTCTCCCAGATTCCTACAAGTTATCACTCAACTGCTACACACTCCTAATGTTTTATCCGTGTACATCGGTAACGGATTAAGATTAAAAAATATTACTTATTGAGTAATAATACTAAAAATAGCGTAAAAAAACAATTTTTTGAGAAAGCGGCACCCAAAGGCAAGGCGCTTTGCGTAGCTCGCCTCAACCTGGTAGTATAGGTCACGTAGTAAGAGCAATGGTGATAAGGACTTAATCTTAAAAAGATAGAGAGTGCAATTTATGCGATCGCAGTTTGAAAAAATGGATTAAGCCTTTTTTTCACTACCAGCTAATCCCTTAGGTTCGTAGTGACGGCAACCATTACAAGGGCCATTGGGATTAATAGCACAACGGATGTAAGCAGAGCGAGCATTAAACTTGCAGCTAATGTCGCCAATCAGATAACCTACTCCTTCTAAATAATAGCGATCGCTCTCAATAGGTCTGATGCTTTGCCGTCCCTGCACCGCTGGAAAATTCATAGATGCTTGCCTCATCCGTAAGCGTGACCGCAAATGGGTTTTGCGGATTACCCACAGGGAAAACAGGGACGGTAAAAAACCAACGGCAATTACTAAAAGTGTCTTTAACACCTTCTTTTTACCTCTTCTGGGCGCTGATTGATCGTCCCTGATGTTGCACTCTACTTTTACAAAAGTGCAAATTTTAGGGCAGCTTTGTTTATTTGCCACTGTGGTTGCAATTAGCAATGGCAATGTGGTATGTAGCAGTTTTGAGGAAGAAGTTCCTTGTGCTACTTCAATCAGCATAACTGTTACAACCTCAGAGGTGATCTGCCCTTAAATATTGATAATTTTAAGATTTGTTGACTAATACCTTTTTGAACAAGTGTCTTGTCTCAGTTTCAGCCCCACTCTTGTTTTTTCTATGTTGCTGCGATGCTAATCTTTTTTTGGTTTGCTGACGAAGTTGCTGTGCTAACAGTGCTGCTTCCCTTTCGGCTCGGAATAAATCAACTTTTCGCATTGTCAGAATAAATGATTCGTTTGGCTGTTGTCTTACCCAGGGGACGCTAACTGCAAAATACTGACAAATATTTTTGCCTAATGGGTAATGTCTTTGAGTATTGAGTGTGTTGGCGATCGCTTTCAACTCTAATATCGCCACTTCTAATTCCCCTGCCATTTGATTGATACATTCGACTTGGGCTATTAAACGCTCTCGCTCACTCATAATTTTTTCCTTTTGGGGTTGCAGTGGCACTATGGCAGTAGCCACAGATGTAGGCTGCAATAGGGAAACTTTCAGCAAAATGGGCTTTTTGTAGCTGTCTTGGATTTGTTTCATATTCCCTCAAGCGAGGCTAGCTGACTTTGTAAGGCATTTTAGCAGTTATTTAGTACAAACGTACTGTATAAAGTGTATATATGAAGTTTAATTTCAGGAAAACCAGCAAATGACTGTCAAAATATTGATCGGATTAAAGATTCAGGGAGAGACAACAGAGAAATTCTTTTTTGTCCCTGGCTTTCCAAGAGACGTTAAAAGAATTGACTTTGACAGTAGAACGAGTGCGATCGCCCAATTCTTCAAAAAAGTTTTAGCCTTCTTGCAAGGATTATATAAAAGTAGTCTCACTAGCGGCGATAATATTTCTAGTAGAGTTATTTATAATTAATTATCTTCCTAATGAGATTAAGAGTATACGAAATAGCTGATACCGAAGAAATTATGAACTTGTTCTATGACACTATTCATGAGGTGAATATTCACGATTACACACAAGAACAAGTAGCTGCTTGGGCACCAGCAAATATGGATATTGATGTTTGGATTAAAGGTTTAGGAAGTAAATTTACTTATGTAGCAGAAGAGCAGGGCAAAATTATTGGTTTTGGAGAATTAGAGCCTAATGGTCATATTGACCGTTTTTACTGCCATAAAGATTTTCAAAGAAAAGGGATTGGTAAGAAAATCTTAGAACAGCTTGCATCAAAAGCAAAGACTTTAGGGATTGACAAGTTATTTACAGAAGCCAGTATTACAGCTAAACCTTTTTTTGAAAGCCAGAATTTTATTGTTGTAAAACAGCAAGAGGTAGAGCGTAGAGGTCAAAAGCTGATAAATTTTGTCATGGAAAAATCCTTTAGTAATTCTAAATTATTGGATTCAAAACAGTAATTTTAGGGGGTGTAATCCTCAGAAAGTAACTGTTATTTTTGAAAAAGCTTTGTATATCTGGAGTACTACAGTTGATTTCGCGCTTTGAGTTGCAGATATCGCTCAACTAACTGATCGGCAATTTGATTTGCTGGTGCCTCTAGTACTAATACACCTTTTTGTTTCAGTTGGGCAAATGCCACTTGTCGTTGCATTAATAAATCCAGTGCCACTGCGCGGGCATAAGCACCTGTAACATCATCTGTGAAGGTATGTGCCAGACGATCAATTTGCGGATCTCGCAGAGTAACGCAAAATGGAAGATAGCGGGGTGCTAACTTAGAGAGTGCCGCGAGGAGTTCAGTGGAGGCTGTGACATCAACTAAGTCGGTAATCACCACCACAAGCGCCCTGCGGGTTTGGCGCTGCAAAACATTTGTTACTGCCCCTAAATAATCAGATTCAAATAATACTGGTTGAATCGGAGTGAGGCGATCAATTATCTGACTGAGATGATGTTGACCACGTTCTGGGTGTATCCACGTATGCATCTGGCGGTCAAATACACCAATGCCAATGCGATCGCCTCGATGTAAACCTGCCAAAGCTAAGGATAAAGTTGCATTCAAACCCCAATCAAACCTCTGTAAACCCTGCACTTTTGCCGTCATCAACCGGCCGCGATCGAGTAAAATCAGTAAAGTTTGCTCCTGTTCTGGTTCCAGAACCCTCACCAGTGGCATTCCATTACCATAAGCACCAACCCGACGGGCCGTAGCTTTCCAATCAATAAACCGCAAATCGTCACCAGTGCGATAGTTCCGCAATTCAGCAAACTCTGTACCGATACCAGTTTGACGAGCTTGGCGCATTGATCCCGATGATTGCAGCGTCAGACGAATTGTGAGCGATCGCAACCCGACTAAATCAGGATAAACTTTTACTGGCAGACTTTGCGGAATTTGCCAATCATCCCAAGCTAATCCCCAAAGTCCCAACTGTCGGACTTGAATATTTCCCCAAGGAAACTCTCCCCGCTGCGTCGGGTGGACAGTATACGTTAATTCCTCAGTGCTGTTGCTGGGAACGATGGCGCTTAGTCCAGGTGTAGATACGCCAAACCCTGTTGGGTAGTAGTCACGGATTTGAATTTGGGCGTTGGCATTTTGGGATGTTACTTTTAACACCACCGGATTATCTCGCCCAATTGATAATCGTGGCGGTAGTTCGCGGGTAATTTGCACGCGAGAACGTCGCACCCGCGAACCATCTACAACCATCAATCCTAAGATGATGGCATCAAATAGCAAAGTCAGGGCGATCGTTGTTCTAATGCTAAGAGAGAGGGATAAGATGGGTGCCGCAGCTACGCCCATCGTAGATATCGTAATTCCCAATACCAATAAAAAATAAACTCGTCTGGAAGGAACCATTTTTTTTTGAGTCAACAGTAAGGAATTTTAAATCGCTTATTATTTAGGTGTAATGCGATCGCTAATTTTACATCCTCCAAGCCTCAAGCACTAACTAACTGAGTCAGGCGTTTTAGTATACGTAGCACGTCGTACAATTCATTTCCAGGGTTTCGCATCAAAAAACCCTTTGATAAAGCATAATAAGTTGGATTTCCTTTAACTAATTTGACAAAAATAAATTCTCCACCGCTGGTAATCATCCCGAAACTAGGCTGATTTGGATGAGGATTACCTAACATATAAGCTAAAATTTGTGCCAGTCCTCTTTCAATGGAATATTCTGCTTGTTTTGACTCAATAACCATTACCCATAATTGGTCTTTCAGAATTAATGTATCTATTTTGCCTTTGATGATAATTTCTTCATCTTCATCGGTAATCTCGATTGGTTCCTCAGCTTTGATATATAAAGGTACTAAATAAAAATCCCCAATAAAAAGTATTGGGTCTATAATTGCCATTTTGACAACATCTTCTAGTAAAGGTGGGTAATTAAGAAGATTAAAATAACCTGTTTTTACTTTATCTAAAAGTTGTTTATCTAAATTAGTAATTTCAGGTAAATCTTCTTGCCATTCGCGGAAGAATTGGTCATCTAAAACTAACTGAATACCAAAAGTATCGATTAAATAGCGTAAATTTATTCCTTTTGCTTGGAGTGTTTGCGTCATATTTTTTGGAGAGTAGAGAACAGGGAATTATATTAATTATAATTATCTAAAATTAAAAACCCTACTGCTGATCCTTTTTGCAAGTAGTTTTCCGAATCGGATGTTGCATAGACGCATACCAGTTTTTCGTTAGACATCGCCCTTAGAAGATGACAAATATAATTGGCATTTATCCTATTCATTAGTTACTGCTTCTAGCCAGACTTCCACATCATCTGTTAGCAATTTTTGTGCTGCATCCAGCATTGATGCTGCTATGTCTTTAAGGTCTTCGCGGTTGTTCAAATAAGTTTTCAACGCTTCCATTGGGTCGATGCTGCTACTTGCACTCAATTCGGGAATGCGGGGCCTGGCTAATTGACTGATTAATTCTGCTTGAATGGTGTAGGTGTGAGCGGGACTTAAAGCAGTATGTAGAGAGGAACTATCAATTAAATCCATCTGTTCAGAGCGGAGTTTGTAAATTAGCCGCACTACAACATCTTGAATATCATATTTAGCGATCGCTTTCATTAATACTGCTTGGGGATCATCGGCTTTCGAGACATCCACCTCAATTGTCCGAAAAGTCCGAACTGTTAAGGGACAAAATTCCCATTCAGCGCTCCCCCGCTCCAGTTCTAGCATCACATAACCTTTATCTTCTTTTTCTTCACTAAAATCTACCCGCTCAATACTCCCTGGATAAATCACTGGCGGGTTATTAGATTTATTCAGATTTTGGTGGCGGTGGACGTGTCCCAACGCTACATAATCAAAACAAGGTCGCGTCAGCAAAGATAGGGGGAGAGTAAAACCTTTACCTACTGCCAAAAAGCGTTCTGCGCCCAAGGTAGCATTGTCAGCCATCAAGTGAGCCAAAAGGATAGTTGGTACATCGGGGTCAAGACGGCGAATTTCCCCTTCCAGGACAACTCGCAGGCGTTCCGTTAACAGTTGGTTGACTTCTGCCAAAGACAAACCTTCAGTCTCTTGGCGAGTCATCAGAGTCGAACGGGTCAGCCAAGGAAGGGTGATTACTTGCACTTTTCCATTGCGGGTGTCGATGCAGTGAGTAGTTAATGTATCACCGACAACAAATCCTGGCACTCCCAAGGTGCGGTAAATATTTAAACTCGCTCCTCCCTGTCCTTGGGAGTGTTGGTCATGGTTGCCTACCAGCAGCACTGTGGGAATATTCGCATCCATCAGACGACGGAACTGGCTGGCAAAAGCATATTGTACATAAGGTGGTGGTGTAGCATCGGGGAAAGCGTCACCACCAAATATCACCATATCAACAACATCTGCGATCGCTCGGTCAATACATTTAGATAGGGTATTGACAAAATCCTCCAATCGTGTATTTAATCCAGTTGCGGGATTAATTCGTCCGTGGGAGAAGCCGCTTCCCATGTGGATATCAGAGAGATGAAGGATTTTAATCATATTTGTCTTAATTCAACTATATGAGGTTAAATTACCATGCCAATCATACTATCGCTTACAGTAGTCTGCGTTTCAATCAACCATAGCTTAGAAGCTTTTAGTTGGTATATAGAAATAAACATAATACCCAGATCCCCAACTTCTTAGAGAAGTCGGGGATTTATCTCCTGAGCATTTTATGTTTAATCAGGTTGACCTACTTGTATGTAACTTCGCTAGGTAAATTGAGATTTTTAAAAGTTTTGTCCACTTGAATGACAATCGCTGTGTCTGCAAATTGTAACAAATGATGTTTTTTAGAATCAATATTACTTACAATAAAAGTATTAAAACACAAGATTATTCTTGTATAACACTTCAATCAAAAGCGAATGAGTATCTCGGACACTGCGGCAATCCAAGAAAAAATCAAGATTTGGAAGAAAAGACTTGCTGGCGACTCAAACAGCAATCCTTTAATTGATTTCCGCAAAAATCAAAAACCAGTAGTTGATATTCTTACAACCTCTTCACTTTTGTATAAAAACCTTGCAGGAGACGAACCTAGTTCATTTCCTTTTAGTGAAATTAGAAGCAAGCAGAGTGATACTGACCGGATCAAGCTTCTAGACGAACTTAGTAAAGGCGCAAAATCAAGCCTGGAAGAGAAGGGTTTTAATAGTCTCTTCTTAGTCCTTGGAACTTTGACATGGTTTGACCCCGAAAAACCCCAGGAAAAGTATGTTTCTCCAATCCTGCTTGTTCCCGTGAGGTTAGAAAAAAAGGGTAGAAAGCCACCAGAATTTACGCTTTACCCTACAGATGAAGATATTTCTGTTAACTTTATTTTAATCAACAAGCTACGTGAAGAATTTAATATTATGCTGCCTGAGGGCGATCGCGTTCAAAAATTGAGCTATGAGAATTTTATAGATGCAGTTCGTGGTGCGATCGCTAAACAACCTGACTGGCAAATAGAAGAAACAGCACATATTACTTTGTTCCAGGATGCAAAAGCAGCAATGATTCAAGACCTAGAACAAAATCAGCAGAAGATAGCGAATCATCTTATACTGCGAGGGCTAGCTTTAAAACGAACACCTGATAATCTCAATAAGCTTGCTATTCCTCTAGAACAAGAACTAGATCAAATCAATCCCTCATTGATTTATCAAATATGCGATGCAGACTCCAGCCAGCAAGTAGTTATAGAAGCTGCAAAGGCAGGACTTAGCTGTGTAGTGCAGGGACCTCCAGGTACAGGAAAAAGCCAAACTATAGTCAACATCATCGCTGAGTTAATCGGCAAAAACAAGAAAGTGCTTCTAGTTGCGGAAAAGCAAACTGCTCTACAAGTTGTATTTCAAAGGCTTAAAGAAAGTAAGTTAGAAGATGCTTGTCTAAATTTACATCATCAAGGGACAACAAAAACAAAAGACTTCTTCAATGAACTAGACCAAACTATCACTGAACTTTTACAAAGAAGTGAACCAAAACAGCTAAATTGGGATACATTCTTTAAACCTCTACGTGACTGTCGGGAAATCCTCAATAATCATGCAGTAAATCTACATAAACCAGAGCAACCATTAAATAAATCTGCTTTTGACCTGTACGGCGAAATTCTGAGGCTGAAGCGAGAAAAAATTCCTGTGCTAGAGTTTAATCTTTCTAATCTTCAAGATTGGTCAGAAACAAGATTGTGGAATGCAAAAAATTTACTCGAACAACTTGGTAAATTTGAGGCTATATTTCGGGGAAGACAAAAAACGATATGGTCAAATAGTCCGCTACAATCTCAGTCTTGGTCGTCTGAGATTAATAAAGATTTGCGTACTAATCTTGACAATCTCAGTAGAGGAATTAAGCTTGCTCAAGATACTGTAGTTTCATTGAGACAACTACTAAAAATAAAAGAACCACTCCAAAGCTTGTGCGATTTGGATAAACTATAGCCAGCAGTAACACATATTATTAATGCTCCATCAGGAGTTGAAAGTTGGTCACTTTCAACAGATGTTCCTTATCTGCAAGATTTATGTTCTAGCTTGGAAATAGAAATTAACAAATATCAAACTATTAATAGGGAGCTAAATAACAAGTATGCTCGTGATTTTTGTAGTATCGATTTTTTAGAATTTAGGAGACTTTTTTCTAGAAAATTCACAGGCTTTTTCTTCTTTATTCAACCAGCTTATTGGCAATGGCGTATTGATAAGAAACGCGAACGTCAACGCCTCTTAAACCTCCGTCAAGACCAAAGTCGAGTTTCTGAGAAAGTATTAATTGCAGATATAGAAAAAGCACTTGACCGCCAAAATATTTTAAATGCATTACAAAACCCAGAATACAAAGCCCATAGAGCTTTTGGTTCTTCGTTTGAAGCAGAAATGACGGATTTGGAAAGCATAAAACGAGGTCTAGAATGGTTGGAAACACTTAATCAACTGCGCCAACTAGATAAAAAGTCAGTAGTAACAGTTATTGCCTCAAGAGAACGCTATCAGGAACTAAGAGGATTTTTAGAAAATTTACAAACTTCGTTAGGGCAGATTAAAGAAGGCTTAAAATTTTTAAGAGAACACTTTCCTCAGGAAAGGATGATAGCATCTGGTGTATTGGAAAAAGAACCCTCGACAATAGTTGAAGCTTTCCGAAAACAAGCTTATAATGAGCTTGATTTATTCCAAAAGTGGTTGGACTATCAACAAATTATCCGCCAGTTGGAAGATATTGGAACCAAAGAATTTTTATCTAAGCTGCGGGATTCTAACATTTCACCGGATAATTGGTTTTCAGTTTTACAAAAAGGCGTTTACGAAAATTGGCTGCGAGACATACATGATGATAATTCAGAGTTGCGAAACTTTGATGGGGATTTACACGAGCGGAAAATAAATGAATTTTCCAATAAAGATAAACAACAGTACGAAGTTGCAATGCAACGTTTGAGACAACTCCATGCCGAACGGTGGCAAGAGTGGTCAACACAACCCGAAGCAGAGAAACAATGGGAGTTGCTAAAAAAAGGAAAGAAAAACCAAAGGGAACAAAAAATTCGTCAATTCATCAAAAACGCTCCTCAACTTGTTACTACCCTCAAGCCGTGTTGGTTAATGAGTCCTTTAGCAGTTAGTCAATATGTAGATGCCGATGCAGTGGAGTTCGATGTTGTTATCTTTGACGAAGCCTCCCAAGTTTGTACTGAAGATGCGGTATCTTCCATCATGCGAGCAAAGCAGTTAATTGTTGTCGGAGATGACCAGCAGTTACCACCAACCTCTTACTTCAAAAGTATAGCGTCAGATAATGGCAACGATGAAGAAGAAGAGGTTTATGATAGTTTGCTCGATGAGTGTTCCGCTTTATCAATTATGAAAAATCGTACTTTGAGTTGGCACTATCGCAGCCAAGATGAAAGTTTGATTGCCTTCTCAAACCAAAAATTTTACAATTCAAAACTCATTTCTTTCCCCAACCCTGTAAAAAATACTAGCCGAGGTGTGCATTTCCATCACGTTCAAGGGGGAATATATGACCGTGGTGGTCGAGGAGACAATATTCGTGAAGCAGAGGAAGTTGCAAAGCTGACAGTGCAGCATTTTCTTCAATACCCTCAGCAATCTTTGGGTATTATTACCTCAAGTAAACAACAAGCAAAAGCCATTAGCGAACAACTCAACCGAATCAGTGTTCAGCATCCAGAGATAGAAGAATTTTCTCAAGAGAACTCAGGTAAGTTCTTTATCAAACCAATCGAAGAGGTTCAAGGTGATGAACGAGATGTGATCTTTCTGAGCTTTGGCTTTGGTTTTGATGACAAAAACCCGGATAAATTGAATCACAACTTTGGTTACCTTAGTAGAAGTCAACAGGATGTAGGAAGACGAAGACTAAATGTTGCAATAACTCGCGCTAAATGCAAGTTTGTGTTAGTTGCTTCGATTAAACACGAGGATTTTCGCTCCGAAGTAAGTCCACAAGCTGCATTGCTTAAAGAGTATTTTGCATATGCTCAAAGTTGCGGAGAAAATCTAGATAAAAAACTTGATGATCATGTGTCTCACTTTGATTTACCCTTTGAAGAAGATGTCTATCAAGCTTTAACAGAAAGGGGATACGCAGTTAAGAAACGGGTAGGTCGTTCAGCTTATCCTATTGATTTAGTGTTGATGGATAACTTTAAGCCAGAAACAGAGGAATATTTTTTAGGCATTGTGTGTGATGGAGGAACTTATCGTAAATATCACACAGCACGCGATCGCGATCGCCTCCGCCAAGAAGTTCTACAAAAATTAGGCTGGCGCATTTACAAAATTTGGTCTCGTGAGTGGAATCGCAACAGAGACGATCAAATAAAACAGTTAATAGAGCATATAGAAAATATACGCAATCAGAAATAAACACAGTTGCTAATGTAGCTTTATAAACAGAGATTTAAATAAAACTTGGATTGTCTATGGTAGTAGCACTAATTGAAGAACTGTTAACTAAAGTTCAGCAGTTGCAATTAATTATGATCGCGGTTTCTACTGGAGAGTTAAAAATTCACGAAAAAGAGAAAGAGTATACACTACTTTATAAAAATATTGCTGACTTGATGGAATCTCTTGAAGAGGAAGGAGTTTACATCGAAAATCCTAATAACTTTAAATCTCTTTCAAATTGGCGCGATCGCTGGTCATATTTAAAAAATGGATACGCTTCAAAAGCAGGATATATTCATGACCTATACACTAACATTTTCAATCAAATTGATATTATTTCGTGCCAGCAGTATATCAAATATAAATCTCAACAAGAATTAGTTAATGAGTGGCAAATATCACAATTTGAATATGTGATAGCAAAGATTAAACAGTTAAAGTTAATCATGATTTCGGTTGCTACTCAAGGAGAGCCTGTTAGTCTAATTAAGTATGAAGAGGACGGCTACAGGAAACTTTATCGAGAGCTTATATTACAAATAAGTATCCTTCGACAAATAGGTATAGCTGTTCCAAATCACAATCAATTTAAATCACTTTGGCAATGGTAAGCTGTTGCGCAGCTAAATTTAATATACTGCATTACCTTTATTTTTAATCTTTCGCTCCCATTTAATAATAAGACCACCTTCATTAAGCAATCTAATTAACAACTCTTCTAGCTGTGATACTGATTCAAATAATCT
>NZ_JBGTFY010000134.1:0-4484 GCF_041747015.1 Nostoc sp. | reverse complement strand
AGTCAGGCTATAGACCCAATAATAATGCAATCCAATTAAATCATTAGTAGCGGTGAGTTCGGCGTGTATTTGCTCTGTTTTATTTGTCAAAGTTGACTGGTTTTGACTATTTTGGAGCCGCTCAACTGCTTGTAAAACAATCTGAGAGTAGTTTAAACATATTTTGAGATTGAGCTTGGATAGGGTATTTAAATAAGGCTCTGTTTCTGTCGCCAAAGTATTTAAATCCTTACCAACTATATAAGCGCACTGACACAAATGGTGGACGTTATAGCCTGCAAACTCTATATCGCCGACTTCCTGGCCTGTCTGGAAACCTTCACTGTATAAAGCTAAACTGTTGCGAAAATGAGATTTATAATGGATAAAAAACGCGGACAGGAGAAGATTAACTTTTGGCTGGATAAAACGTGCATTGAGTTTTGCCACTAGTTGTGATGACATCTGAGCAAAGTCATAAGCTGTATCCAAATCCCCTAACATATTGCTCAATAAAATCGCATAGTTAATGTAACTAAAGGCTGATAGGGAGTTATTACCTTTCTGAATCGACAACATAACTTGAGTCAGAACAATAAATGGAAATAGTTGGGAAGCAGAAAGATAGGCTGCACCGGTAACACTAGAAAGTAACTGCATAATTACCAATGCTTCTGGTTCTGTCATCACAGGCAAATCGAGTAAATCTTCAGCAGTTCTACCATTAAGCAATTCCGTTACCTTTTCTACAGCCGATGTTATATCTGTCGGTGTCGGTTGCTCTGGAAGATAAGTGTTAAATTTGGTTAAAGCAGTCTGGGCAATCGCGATCGCCTCTTGAAATCTCCCCTGGGTTGTATAGGCTTGAATCTGGATTTCGTAGGCTTTGACGTATTCGGTCGCTTGGAGATTTGCAGCTAAAATTACCTTTACTCCCTGCTCAATTTGCTCGTAATTACCGCATAAATACGCCGCTTCTGTTGCTCCTTCCTGCAATCCTAATATCAGGCTGGTTTGGGTCTGCCAAGCACCATCAGGCAGTAAATTTATACCTGTAGTGAAATATTTGAAAGCTGGTTCGTAAGCATTCGAGGCTTTAGCTTTGCGTCCAGCAATTAGATTAAGTTGGGCAAGATTATCTTTTTCCGATTGGTCAAGGATAATTGCGATCGCCCTGTTCCAATGGTTGACAATCTCGAAAATCTTGGCTTCTAGTTCGGTGTCTGGGGTGCTTTGTCGCAGCAACCGAGCGATCGCTAAATGAGTGGACTGTTGTTGATCTTCTGGAATCAAGGAATAGGCCGCTTGTTGAACGCGATCGTGTAAAAATTTATAGGTAACAGGTTGTTGATTTTCTTGTCTAACTACTTGGTTTTCTTGCCCAACATAAAACTTATAAACATCGCTAATTGGTAAAATCAACCCTTCTTGTAATGCTTTCCACAAAGCAGTAGCCGTTTCGGCTTGGCATTGTTGTGAAACAATTGCCAAAGTTGCTAAATCAAAAGAGTTGCCAATACAAGCAGATAACTGCAAGACATTTTGAGTTGATGGTGGCAGTTTTTGCAATTGAAAACTCATAAAAGCCACAACATCATCTGTAACCGATTGAGTCGTTACTTGTGCAATGTCACATTGCCAAAAACCTGAAGTAAAATCAAATTGAATGAGATTTTCTTGATGCAATGCTTTCAGAAACTGGGTTGCAAAAAACGGATTACCTTGAGTTTTTTGATATACCAGTTGAGAAAGAGTCCATGCCAAATCTTCTGGACATTTGAGTGTGTCAGCAACTAGCTGATTGACTTTTATTTGACTCAATGGTGCTAACGTAATTGTATTAATCGTTGCTTGGTTTTTTTGACTTTCATTCAAAGTCAACATTAATGGATGTCCCGGATCTACTTCATTATCACGGTACGCACCAATTAAGAAAAGATGATTTGTATGAGCCATCAATAGCTGGATTAACTTCAGTGATGCTGAATCTGCCCATTGCAAATCATCAAGGAACATTACTAAGGGATGTTCTGCACTGGTAAAGACTTGAGTAAATTTTTGAAATAATAAATTAAATCTATTTTGTGCTGCTGTTCCTGATAATTCTATGGCGGGTGTTTGTTCACCAATAATTTTTGATAATTCGGGGATGACTTCAATAATTACCTGTCCATTTTCGCCAACGGCTGATAATACTTTATTTTTCCATTCCAGAATTTGAACGTCACTTTCTGTTAGCAATTGCTCCATCAAATCCCGGAAGGCTTGGACAAATGCAAAGAAGGGAATATTGCGTTGAAATTGATCATATTTTCCTTTGATAAAATAACCGCGTTGCCGCACAATTGGTTTATGAACTTCGTTAACAACTGCTGTTTTTCCAATCCCTGAAAAACCAGCTACCAGCATCATTTCTGTTGCACCGAGACAAACTCTCTCAAAGGCTTGCAGTAGGGTTTCAACTTCGGTTTCTCGTCCATAGAGTTTATCAGGGATGATGAAGCGATCGCACATATCCCTTTGTGCAATTTCAAAAGCGTTTATTACACCATTAAGTTGTAGCTGATGTAAACAATTTTCTAAATCAAACTTCAGTCCCAACGCACTCTGATATCTATCTTCCGCATTCTTTGCCATCAATTTCATCACGATATCTGAAATCACCTGCGGTATCTCATCTCTGATAACTAAAGGAGGTTGTTTTGCAATATGAGAATGTACCAACTCCATTGGATCGTTTGATTGAAATGGCAAAACTCCAGTAAGTAACTCGTAGAAAGTCACACCCAGAGAATAAAAATCAGTTCGGTAATCAATCCCCCGATTCATTCTGCCCGTTTGTTCTGGGGAAATATAAGCAAGTGTCCCTTCTAAGACATTGGGGTTGATGAGTGTCTGCGTTTCTCGTGGTAGTAAGGAGGCGATACTAAAGTCGATTAATTTAACTTGTTTGGTTTCTGGATTAATTAAAATATTGGCAGGTTTGATGTCTTTATGAATAATTCGCTCCCGATACAATATATCTAAGGTGTTGCAGAGAGCGATCGCAATTCGTAAAAACTCTTCACTAGAGGCGATATATCGCGTCTGGTCAGAGGTGAAATAATCTTTGAGAGAAATCCCGCCAAAGTCTTCCATCACCAGCGCATAGCCATTTTGGTACGCTTGGAGGCTATGAGTTTGAACGATCAGGGGTGAGTTGAGATTTTTGGTAATGGTGTACTGATTGCGAAACGACAAGAGTTCAGAGAAGCTGGGATAAGGATTTTTTAGCAGTTTAATCACTACTGGTAATGAGTCAGTCTCTCGATAGCCTCGATAGACAAGGGTTCTGGAACCATTGTATAGTTCTTCAGTGATGCAATATCCGGGAATACTGACTAAAGTGCTAACCATGCTGCTAAATCCTGAATATTTCCAGATTTAGTATTCCCAGATATTTGAAGTTATTTACCAAAAACCGCCAAAAATCATACCGGAATTTCAATGATAAATTCACTACCTAGACCCAGACCAGAGTTAAAACTCAATTTTCCGCCGTGGGTTTCTTCCACAATTTGACGAGCGTTCGCGAGTCCTAATCCTATTCCTTTACCAACAGCTTTTGTCGTAAATAAATGGTCAAATATTTTTGATTTGACTTGTTCGCTCATCCCCTGACCATTATCAGTAATGGCAATTTTAACTAGTAGTTCGCCTTTTGGTGCTTTGACCGTCGTTGGAGGTCGCGGCGGAATCGGCAAGTCCACCTGGGCATTAGATATTGGCATTCGGGCTGCTGCTAGCGGCTTAACAACCGCTTATTTCGCTTTAGAAATCTCTGCCTCACAAATGGTCAAAAAGACCCTCTCAAGGCTGGCAGCACCCAATGTTCCTGCTGATCTGCTTTTTAAACGCAATGCACTCCGGGAATCTCACTGGAATCCTTTAGTTCAAGCCTGTGCTGAGGGGATGGCGCTACCATTTTGGTTGAATGACAACCCTGTAATTACCACCTCACAAATCAAGGGTGATTTGCAAGATATACAAGCTCGTTGTGGATCAGTCAGTTTGGTAATTGTGGATTATGTGCAGTTGATTGAACCAATGCGCCGTGAACGTGGCGAAAACCGCGTGCAAGAAATCGACTCAATCTTGAAACAACTCAGGGCGATCGCTAAACAATTCAATTGCGCGGTCTTGGGTTTAGCACAGTTAAAACGAGAAGTTGATTCACGTTCCGAAAAGCGTCCAACCAAAGCTGATTTTCGGGAATCTGGAGGATTTGAACAAGAAGCTGCTGTCATTTCCAATTCGCAATTCGCAATTCGCAGTTCGTAATTAATAATATCCCACTCACGCCACTTGCTTTATGCCGGGAAACCTGTCCACCGCAGTGGCTTATGAATGAGGGGCTTAAATATTGATACTATGTGTTTTGTTTCTTTTCATAATTGAAATTAGGAGCTTGTACCCCAACAGCTCAATTATCAATTACGTCCACAATTGCGAATTGCGAATTGCGA
>NZ_JBGTFY010000133.1:0-7998 GCF_041747015.1 Nostoc sp. | reverse complement strand
TCATTGAAAAGTTTCTCCAATAATTTCTCTGGCAATCAAGACAAGAGCTTGGCAGTATGCACTTGTATCTGTTGACGGAATTTCTACTTCTGATTCTGCCAAATGTGCAATTATTTTACTTACAGCATTGTGGCAAGTTTTATCCGTATCTAAAACTTGAGATAAAAATGCCCACAAGGTTATAAATGGGTCAAATAATCGCTTTTTGTATTTTATCTTTAACTCAGAGATTGTTTGCCTAATTGCAGATTCTGGCAATAGTTCTTTAAAAGGTAGCCCCAAACTCTGATTAAATTTGTCCTTGAGGATTTGTACTCGTAGTGTCACAGTAGTATTTATGATGTTTGCTTGCTCGTCTTTTTGAAAGTATTTCATGAACGAGTAAGCTTTTCCTACTTACCACAAAATTTACACATCCCCTAGATCCCATTCCACTGTCTCTGCACTGCGATCGCTATGCGCGATGAACTTTATCGGCAGTCGCTTCCATGAAACTGCATCAAAGACAATTGCCTGACCCATCCCGGCATTGTTCAATAGCTTTAAAAGCCGTAGTCCTTATTCCACATAGCTTAGAGCTTTTCTTAGTGCCATTCGACTATGTATGTTGACAAACATCGTCTGACTATCGAAGGGAAAGCAGACCCCGCCCAACATCACCCTCTTCTAAAAGCCTTTTGGATCAGAATTAGAAGCATTCCAATTCCTACAAACACAAGGGCTAAAATGTGACTTGCCCCAGAAGCGAAAGCAAACAAAACGAGATTGAGCAGTAACGCGATCGCCGGAACTATATAGGGAACCTGAAACCCGTTAGTTTCAGCTTCTCGGCGTTTGATGAGTAGTAACGAAAGATTGACAAGACAAAACATTGCCAGGATTAATGTGGCAGTGGTTCCTGCTAAAACTTGCAGTGTTCCAGAAAGCGCCAAAAAAATGGCAATTGGTAAAATGACCAGCAGGGTTCGATAAGGCGTGGCTCTGCGTTGATGTAATTTCCCTAACCAAGCACTTAGCAGTCCTTCACGCGACATCCCATACAACAGCCGTGATGCGGTGACAAAATTTAACAGTGCCGTATTGAGTACGGCAAATAAAGCAATAATCGTAAAAATGACTTGGGGAAAATTGGGCTGCGCTCGACGAACTACATCGAGTAATGGAGCACCTGAAGCAGCAAGCTCGGAGGGATTGAGTACCTCAACAGCAAGCCAGGAGACGAGTATATAAACTGTGCCTGCGATCGCCAAGGACAGTAAAATTGCCCTTGGCACGTTCCGTTCGGGATTTTTAACTTCCTCCGCAACATTGACAATATCTTCAAATCCAATAAAGGCATAGAAAGCCAGTGCCGCTCCCTGAACAACTGCGCTCCAACCTACCGCTGGCTCGTTAGCGACAGCAGCAGGATTAGCTGCACCGCCACCGCTCAAATATAAGGTTGAAACCAAAATCACAATCAAAAGACCGCAAACCTCAATAGATGTGCAAAAAATATTGAGAGCCGAGGACTCCTTCATGCCTCTGAAATTGACAAAAGCCAGTACTGAAAAAAGCGCCAAGATAATTAACCAAGCTGGAATTGCTGGTACAAAAGCGTTGAAATAGCCGGCAAATGCTTTCGAGAGCGTCGCCATCGAAACTAAGCATGTACAAAACATTAACCAACCGACCAATATTGAGAGCCAGTCGGTGCGAAATGCCTTATGGACAAAATAGGCTACTCCACCACTTTGTGGAAATCGGCTGCCAAGTTCTGCGTAACTTAAAGCCGTGAATGCAGCTACAGTCATAGCACTCAAGAACGAAGCCCAAACCAAAGTGCCGGAAAGTCCGGCAATTTTTCCGATTACCGCATAAATTCCCGCACCCAAAATGTCACCCACTCCGTAAATCACTAGAGTTGGTAATCCAAACACTCGCTTGAGTGAATCTGCTTCTAGTTCATTTGTTTTCATACAGCGCCTGAGAGTTTTTTACTCAAATGCTAACTTTCAAACATCTTTGTTCTGATGATGAGAGCTATTTCTTCTCGTTAATAGTAATATTGCCTCATCCATCGCGGCTTGCAAACAAGGGAGGAAGCCTGAGACACAACAGGTCAAGTTTACTGCGATCATGTCTCTGCTGGATAAACTGACCATCACTTCTATTGTTGAAAGTGCGGCTGCATATTTTTATGCAATTGTTACAGGGGTGATGAAGATAAAAGTCCTGCCGCACTTGTCACCAGCGCTAAAAAATGGTCGCACGAGGCAATTGTAGAGAGGTCAAATATGTGACCAGAGCGTATGCAGAAACTCAAAGTTGCGGCGAATTCGGGGCAGAATTCGGGGTTTGAATTTTTGCAGGAGTGCTGGAGTGACGATCCGGCTTTGCAGATTGTGATCAAAAAACTATTGGTGAAGTTTCCGCAGTGGGGGATTGCGATTGTGGATGGGGAGTTGATTGAGTGGGAGGGGTATAGTAAGGCAATTTAGGTGTTATTGAAACTATTGAACTGTCAAAGCTACTGTTTTCTTTACCGGATGGATTAAAAACTGTTCTAGAAGGTGCTTGTACCATATAAAAAATAAGCCTTTATCTGGTTTTAGCTACCCTAAGTTGATTCAAACAACAGAGAAAATATGTAATTTAAATTAAATCTTAGATAAATCTTATTGAGAACCTAGTAAAGGCGATCGCAGACTCCCTTATTGCACTTCTAGGAGTAGGAATGCTGATTAGGTAAAATTCCCATCCACAATCATAAGTGTCAAAAGCTACTATAAGTCAAACAAAGGTACACAAAGTTAAATAACTAAGTAGACTATGAACACGAAAAAGTTTTTAATTACCACCATCGCGCTCTGTTCGCTAATAGCTTGTAATAATAAAAACAATGAAATGGTAAGTAATCAACAAACTTTACAACCATCGATTACCCAACAACCAATTACACAACGACGTGCTAACTATATTCGGACTGTTCCACAGGAGGGAGTGCAAACTTTTTCAGCGGACATTTTACCAGAAACAACAGACACGTTAGTAGTAGTCAAATTTTCGTATCCTGGTCTAGCACTTTCTCGTACACTACGTTTTGATGTGGAAAAACAAATTCTTACTGAGATTCCTGAAGATGGACGACATACGTTTGAGCCAGAAATTATAAAAGCGAATTTGAGACTATCTAAAAAAGCTGACGGAAAAATTCATCTCGAAGGTGATGCTATTTTTGACGAGACTATTTATCCGAATTTATGGGTGATTGATGAGATATGACTTTTCCCGTTAAGTCTTGAAAGGCTTACAAACAAAGGATTTAAGAAACAGCACAGCATATACGGTACAGTAATTGAAATCAGGTGCTAAATGCTGCACCGAGTCAATCTGCTTCTTTGTTGGTTGAAAACCTCTCTTGTGGTGATGAGACGAAAGACTGTCATGTTCGCGTAGCGTCTCGTAGAGAAGGTGCTTGTTCCGCCGCGCCCGTCGCTCAAAATAAAAAATCTTTAAATTCTGCGATCGCTAATCAAACACCAGAGCAAGTAGAACGAGGTTATTCTGCTTTATTGATGGTTGAAAATTCAGTTTCAGGTGGAGAAGTCAAAGCAAATCATGAGGGTGAAAGTTCCGCCGCGTCTGTCCCCAATCCTGAAAAATGGTCGCATGAGGCGATAGTTGCGAGGTCAAATGTACGGCCGGAGCGTATGCAGAAACTGAAAGTTGCGGGGAATTCGGGCGAGAATCCAGGTTTCGAGTACTTGCAAAAGTGCTGGAATGATGACCCGGCACTTGTAATAATGATTAAGAAATTGCTGGTAAAATATCCGCAGTGGAAGATTGCGGTTGTGGATGGGGTGCTGCAAGAGTTCTAATGACTTATTTCCAATTTTTCACTTTCCTTTTATTAGAGCAGCAGTAAGCTCATGAATAATAACAACCAAAACTTCACGGCTCAAGAATGGGATTGACTCAACCACAAAGCTGCTCTAGATTGGAAAAACTAAATCTTCATTGAAATAAGGATGAAATAAATTGAGTTACGATAATACTGCGAAGTATTTAGCTGAGTTGTATCCCACCGAGTTTGCCAAGTGGTTGCTAACAGATAAAACCACAGAAGTTACAGTACTTAAAACTGAACTGTCAATAGAGCCAATCCGTGCAGATTATGTCACATTTTTACAAACAAGTAGCCGGATTTTACATATTGAGTTTCAGACTCTCCCCAAATCTAATCCGCCGATTCCTTTGCGGATATTAGACTATTACGTGAGATTGAAACGACAATATAACACACCAATAACCCAAGTCGTGATTTTCTTGCAACAAAGTAGTGACCCGATTGCATTTACTGAAGAATACACGGATGAGTCCACAAATCATCGTTATCGAGTTATACGGTTATGGGAACAAGATTCAGCTTTGTTTCTGGATAATCCAGCGCTATTGCCTCTTGCGCCTTTAACTAGAACTGATTCACCTGCCGCTTTATTATCCCAAGTAGCCCAAAAAATCGCTAAAATTACAGATAGGGATGAAAGACAGAACATTGCTGGATGTACAGAGATATTTGCAGGTTTAAGGTTTGAAAAAGATTTAATTCGTCAATTTTTACGGGAGGATATTATGCAGGAATCTGTTATCTATCAGGATATTTTACAAAAAGGAGAACAACGTGAAGCTTTTCGATTTTTGAACCGATTGCTAAATCGACGTTTTGGTGATATTGAACCATCAATTATCGAACAAGTTCGAGTCTTATCTGTTGAACAATTAGAAGTGTTAGGTGAAGCCTTTTTAGATTTTTCATCAGTTGAAGATTTAGTAGCTTGGTTAGGCCAATTGGGGTAAAAGATAATTGGGAGTAGAAAGAGGGGGAGCGATGCCTACGGCAACCCTAAGAGCGATCGCACTTCAACTACTGGCATACTCCAGCACTCGTTCCCACTCCCAACGCCAAGCAGTCTCTACCAACATTTCCTTGCCGTTGGTGAATTGGTATAGATCATAATACTATTTTTAACAAGGAGATTTTAAATATACTTTGGACACAAAAATTATGGATGTAAAAGAACGAAATTGGAATTATTTTACTAACCATTTGCTCAATTGGCATGGAATTTGGACGCGATATACACCAGTTGGTGATGTCAAAGAATCGTTTCAAAGTCTGAGAAGTTTTAAAAGCAATCCAGAAAAGACTAAAATCGTCCATACCAATACTTATGTTTATGCAAATGGCGAAAATAAGCAAGAGAGTTGGGAATTTAATTTTCTATCAAATAGCTTAGATAATGGGCTTTTTCACCCATCACGCGAGACGATGCGAGGATATTTCTTTGCTTCGGGTCATGCTACTTGGGCAACAGTGAAGTTAAAATCCAACTCGTATTTTGGGATAGAATTATTCTTTCGATATGAAGATTTACGGCATAGTATAGGTATTGTTTACGACGAGAGCGGAAATTTATTTCATATAGCAAATATTCGTGAAGATTGTAATGGATTCCCTAGTAAATATTGGTCAACTGAATTAAATCAATTACCAGAACGTAATTTTAGTGGTGATTGGCAAGGGATATCTATGACTATTACTCCCAATCTGAAGATTTCCGAACCAATAGTAACTCAATTTAATTGGCATAGTGAAGGGCATAAATATTACTATTTACCTGACGGTGTTTCTGTCAATTGTCCTAGTTCAATCAGTATAGGCACTCCCTTTTCTCTAATCGCCAATTGGTTGATTAATAATTCCGAAATGTATCAACTAATTGCTAATTATGATGAATTGGGAGTATTTGATTCGCTGACGCTAGAAACATTTCTGATATCCAACGTTTAAGAGGTTGTTTGAAAAATGTTTTACTATGACTTTAGGTACTTTTATAAGGAATCATTTATCGGTGGTAAATAGGGAATTAAACCTTTGTGGAATGCCTCTTCTTGAATCTCGCGGGGAGTATAACGCGCATCCATAGGTAATCCATTGACGGAAATTAACCAGGCAGTTGGATGCTTATCTAGTCGGCTGGGCAAACACCAAGCCGTGTCATAGTAACTCATCTTCATCGTATCCCGAATTGCTTTAGACTTTCCTTGCCCGGTACTTTCCGCTACGCCAAAGACTTGGTAGAGTTCGCTAGCTTTGATATGAGGAGTCTGGGAGGAATCGAAGAGAAAGTTAACCATGCCGAGAGCGTGGACAATGCCACAAGCCCATGACTTGGCTTGTCCTGATGCTAGGGGGGAGGGACGTTTGCGGCACAGAGCAGCCGCCAGTTGGCGTGACATCTCGGCATATTCGGCGTTGAGATGTTGAGAGCAGAAGGCATCAGTAAGGCGGGTAATTTCCTCAAATTTCCCTTCCATCTGCTTCGGAACTTTTTCGCCTACTGGTTTAGCCATACAAATCATCAGCAATCGCCACCTTCAATACATTGAATTTTAGACCTTTCCAGTTGCTAATACTAGGTCTGTGGTCAAATCCAGTATTGAGAAAATCACTGATTTGATTGGTTCCGTCCCCTGAAACACAGATTCTTCATATAGGCAACAAAACACATCACCAACCAGCCAATGGGGACACATCGTAGCCCCGACTTGGAAACTGTGGCATTTCACCGTTCATTGGTAATTCTTCGTCACGTTGCTGATAATAGTTTTAGAGCTAATTATTCAAGAGGTTGATTGTGGTCTTTGCTCAAACCAATCCCCTAGATGTAATAACAACTCGCCTGACGTTAGACGAGTATCGGGCTATGGAAGAAACCAACCCAGAACGCCATGAATACCGCAACGGAGAGGTTATTACTATGTCGGGAGGGTCGGAATCTCATAGCGCGATCGCCAGCAATTTCTTAATTTACTTGGGATTTTTACTGAGAGACAACGATTTTCGCTTGTATAATAGCGACTTGCGAGTTTGGATTCCTGAATATCAGTGCGGTACTTATACCGATTTAATGGTTGTTAATGGTGAACCAGAGTTCAATGACAATCATAATGATGAAATTCTGAATCCAATACTTATTGTCGAAGTTTTATCGCCCTCTACCGAAGCTTATGATCGAGGTGACAAGTTCAGAAAGTATCGCTCTCTCGCCAGCTTTTGTGAATATCTGCTTGTGAGCCAAACTGAACCCTATATTGAGCAGTATCATAACTTGGATCGGAACAGCAATGATCGCTGGCTCTGGCAAGTTCACTCTAACTTTGAACAGGCGATTGTTCTGCACAGTTTAAACGTGGAAATTCCTCTGAATGAAATTTATCGTCGGATTAATTTTTAAGGGTGGCTAACTCTCTTACAAGAATACCTCTTACAGTATATTGTCTGGCTGGAAATAGTTGTTAAGTTAGTATAATTAGCGATTGCTAATCATACTAACTTTGATTACAAATGTCGCCAGAAACTCTTACTGATAGCTTTGAGGCTGACAGTTTTAGACTCAGATTTTGGCGGTTCTATAGTCTGAACGGCTACAGATTCATTCACCAGTAAAGAATTGAGTAGTTCTCGTTGATGGTCAACATCTTCTACTGTTCGATACACTCTACATGGATCTATTTTCATTCCCAAAGGTGTAGGAACAATTTTCAAATATTGATTTAGCAAGTCAATATAACTATCGTTGAAATTTCTTTGCTCCACATAACGACGTAGAAAATCAAGTAGTTCAATCGCTCTCCTGATTTCGTAACTTTCACAACTACTGTCGATTTGTGACTGACTTCTTCTGTAGCCTTTCATGTGTTTTTCGGCTACCAGATTTTGATATTTCACAACAGCTTGTTGATGGCTACCCAAAGAATGTACTTTTGTCTGAGACTTGTAACCAACTCTGCCCCACTCAACGGTGAGATTATTGCCTTCAACTTTCGCACTCCAGAATTTGTTACTGTTGTTAACAGCGTCAACAAAAACAAGATATGTTTCCATAGTTTTCATGCTGGAATTAGTAAACAGGTGAATATCTAATTTTTAGATATTCACCTGTAATTAGTTAT
>NZ_JBGTFY010000132.1:0-14494 GCF_041747015.1 Nostoc sp. | reverse complement strand
TTTAGCTAGAGCAGAAGAAGCCCCACGTCTCACCCTGTACTCAGGGGAGCGTGGGATGAATTCTGGGCAATGATAGCGTTCGCGTAGCGTCTCGTAGAGAAGCGGTAGCGAGTCATCGAGCGTCGGAATTGACTTTCCGTGTGATAGTGAACTGCGTTCACTCTTGCATGTTGGTCGATGACGAATTGCCTATCTCTGGAGTTGGTAAAGAATCAATGAGTTCTTCAATTACTTGAGTCATACTTTTGTCGGCGCGAACTGCGTACAATCGTACTTTATTGAGCCTACGCTCACTAATGCGTATCTTTAACTCTTTGTTCTTCACTTGTTCCCCCAACGTTCCCTCATTTATGTTAACATAATGGAACGAGGAGGAGGCGAACAAGTGAGAACAGCATACCAGTACAAGCTACGACCAACAGCAAAACAAGCCATAGAGATAGACAGATGGCTATCTATGTTATGCGCTCAGTATAATTTTTTGTTGGCCGATAGGTTTGATTGGTACGAGCGCAATCGCTCACCGATTAATGCTTGCCCTCTTGTTTGCCACATACCAGAATTGCGGGACAACCCAGACTATTACTCACAAAAGAAAACGCTACCACAACTCAAAAAAACTCATCCTTGGTACGGTGAGATTTACTCGCAGGTGCTACAAGATATAGTTAAACGAGTTAAGGTAACTTTTGACCGTTTTTTAAAAGGTGACAGCAGTGGAAAACGAAGTGGACGACCTCGTTTTAAGTCTCGTGACCGATACAGAACTTTTACTTATCCGCAAATGTTAGCGAAGCGGGGCGCTCTTAGCGCACAGGATGGGTGTTTGCAAGGTAATTTAATAACTTTACCGATGTTCGGTGTAATTAAAGTTATTTTGCATCGTCCTATTCCAGATGGCTTTAAAATCAAAACCGCTTCCGTAACTAAGAAGGCTGATGGTTATTATTTAACTTTAAGCCTTGAAGATACGACAGTCCCAAGTATTAAGCCTGATTTCAATGCAGACTCGATTACAGGCATTGACCTCGGTTTAAAAGAGTTTTTGACAACTTCCGATGGTGATGTTGTTTCAATTCCTCAGCATTACCGTAAATCTCGGAAGCGATTGCGGGTCATTCAAAAACGTATTTCACGTCGTAAAAAAGGAAGTAATCGACGCAAAAAAGCTATTAAGCAAGTCGCCAAGCAGCATAAAAAAGTAGCTGATAAGCGCAAAGACTTTC
Organism: Nostoc sp.; assembly: GCF_041747015.1. Taxonomy (GTDB): domain Bacteria; phylum Cyanobacteriota; class Cyanobacteriia; order Cyanobacteriales; family Nostocaceae; genus Nostoc. The sequence continues at coordinate 13,268 of NZ_JBGTFY010000132.1, read as the reverse complement.
ATTTTAAAACAGCAAACAATCTACTGGGAAAATATGATGTTGTAGTTCACGAAGATTTAAACGTCAAAGGTCTTTCTCGTTCTATGCTAGCGAAATCTGTGCATGACGCTGGATGGGGTAGTTTCCTGTCAATTCTAACAACCAAAGCCGCGAAATGCGCCACCGGGGAGTATCCCCGTGGACACTTTCGCGAAAACGCTGGGTTATGTGCGATTGCAGTGAATCCATCAGGTACATCACAAGATTGTTCTAGTTGTGGGGTGAAGGTTCCCAAAAAATTGCATGAAAGATGGCACGACTGCCCCAGTTGTAAATGCAGTCTTGACCGCGATCATAATGCAGCAATTAACGTGAAGAATAGAATTCCGTTCTTAAAGCCAAGAGCCTCCTAAGCAATAGCCGGATTGTCTTGGAAGCCTACACTGTATGCGTTGCATCAGTGTAGGAGTATGTCACCTTTCGTTTCAATTCAATATAAGATATAAAACTTAAAATCCAAAATCAACATGACAGACTTAACTCCTAATTCTAGTTTTAGTTTGACTCTGCGCTTGCAGATTCCCAATCGTGTAGGGATGTTAGCCTCAGTAACCCAGGCGATCGCTAACAGTGGTGGTAATCTCGGTCAAATTGATCTAATTGAACAAACCCGCAAAGAATCCACCCGCGATCTGACTGTGGATGCTGCTAGTACTGAACACGCTGAAACCATTGTGCAAGCAGTGAAAGCATTGCCAGACATCAAGTTACTCAGTGTCTACGATCGCACCTTTAATTTGCATCGCGGTGGCAAAATTAGCATTGCCAGCAGAATTCCCCTAAAAAGTGTTTCCGATCTAGCAATGGCTTACACGCCCGGAGTTGGTCGAATTTGTACGGCGATCGCTCAAGACCCAGAGGAAGTTTATAAATTAACTATCAAACAAAACACTGTTGCCATTGTTACCGATGGTAGTGCCGTTTTAGGATTGGGAAATTTGGGGCCAGCTGCGGCTCTACCAGTCATGGAGGGTAAAGCAATGCTATTCAAAGAATTTGCGGGGCTAGATGCTTTTCCCATCTGTCTGGCCACCCAAGATACTGAAGAAATTATCCAGACAGTTAAGAATATCGCTCCGGTGTTTGGGGGCGTGAATCTAGAGGATATTGCTGCACCTCGCTGCTTTGAAATAGAAGAAAGATTGCGCCAAGAGTTAGATATTCCCGTATTTCATGATGACCAGCACGGTACAGCAATTGTCACCTTGGCAGCATTGTTTAATTCCCTGAAGCTAGTACATAAGTCAATGGCCGAAATCCACATCGTGATTAACGGTGCTGGAGCGGCTGGAATAGCGATCGCTCGGTTACTTCGGAAAGCTGGAGCCGAAAAAATCTGGATGTGCGACTCTAAAGGAATTATCTCTACCAGTCGCACCGACCTAACAACAGAAAAACTCGAATTTGCGGTAAAAGCTCAGGGTACATTAGCGGGGGCAATGCAAGGGTCAGATGTCTTTATTGGTGTCAGCGCACCGGGAGTTTTGACACCAGAAATGGTGCATTCAATGGCGAAAGACCCAATTGTGTTTGCAATGGCAAATCCGATTCCAGAGATTCAGCCAGAATTAATCAGCGAAGATGTTGCTGTCATCGCCACCGGGCGCAGTGATTACCCGAATCAAATTAATAACGTTTTAGCTTTTCCTGGGGTATTTCGTGGTGCTTTAGATTGTCGGGCACAGACAATTACCACCACAATGTATCTACAAGCCGCAAATGCGATCGCTTCTTTGGTCAAGCCTTCCGACTTGGATCGGGAGCATATTATTCCTTCAGTCTTTGATGAGCGCGTCGTCACTGCTGTTGCTGCTGCTGTACAACAAGCAGCGCGTCAAGAAGGTATCGCTCGGAATTAATTTCAAGAATGACTTTTGTGGGATTGGTATCTAGCCCATCCCACACCACTGGGTACTCCAGAGTTAGAAGAGAGGGTAAGCGATCGCTACACAACCATACTATGCAATCTCCCATACGGAAATTGGCGAAACCAGCAAACCGTTTTGGAGATTCCCGATCATTTTATGATTTCGGTTGTGCAGCTTGCCTAACAACTTGTTCGTCCAAACCTAACGCTTGGGCTATCTGTTCAATACTCAATCCTAAAGCCCATAGCTGAGGTATTATTTCTAGCTTACCTTCTTCTTTGCCTTCTTCTTTACCCTCTGCAAAAACATCTTGGTAAAATCTAGTTTGCTTTAACTCACTTAATTCAAACATTTTTGCCATCTCCTCCCGGCTCAAGCGCGGCAATTTGTAGATTAATATCGTTTCTATCAATTGTATAACTTCCCGCTGTTGGGCGGCATTGAGAATTTCTTTTCGGACGCTATTTACAATCTCTATAGCTTTCGTTGTCGCAGTGGATTCAGGCTCAATGATTAGTTTAACTGCCTCAATCCCGATTGATGATGTGGGAATTGAGCTTAACTCGTTCAGATAAACGCGAGTTACTCGTTGTGAGTTAAGTAATTCTGCATATCTTTCTGTATCTCCAGTATCAACGCTGCGGTTGGGGAAGATCACAACACCACGCCAGTTGTTAGTTAATTCGGTTTTGTCGAGATAGTTACAGATTTCGGTAAATAAACGGGAATAAAATTTTTTATCTGGTTGAAATTGCACCTCAGCAAAATAAATAGGTAGTTCTGGAGTATTGGGTAAAAATACGCCATCAATTCTAAATGCCAGTTGTTTGACTTCGACTGAGGAAAATTGGTAAGTACTGGCCAGTGATGGCGGTTGGTTAATCAGTTCAAACAAGGTGCTGGGGAAGCTTTGAAAGATGCGATAAAAGATACTGTCGGTTTTCAAGGCAGCTAGTTTTGCAGTTGATGAGGATATTTTACAGTTCGGCGTAGCGTAGCATCGCTGAATTATGAGGCGTGTTAAATTGAGGACTGGCGAGACATTCGTCTTTATTTGGTGATGATTATTTATAGTAGTTCTGAATCGCTAGGATCTTCGGCTGCTATTTTAGAAATAAAGCAACATAATCTAAAACACCACCATTTTGTCAACTGTTTGCAATGAAGTATCAAGTTGGGGACGAGTTTTTACAAGAACTGCCACTGATTTTAGCGGGGCCAATCCTCAAACATACTGAACCAGAGTCAGTGACGGTATGGGTAGCACTAAAACAATCTTGTCAGGTAGAACTCAAGGTTTATAACACAACAGATGATGGTCAAGCATTAGGAAATTGCTTATTGGAGGGGGAACGCTCTACCGTTGCTCTGGGTAAGTATCTTCATATAGTTGCGATCGCAGCTCGGTCTACAATTGGGCATCGTCTAACTAGTCAACGCATCTATGCATACGACCTCCAGTTTAGTCTTGCTGACCAAACCCTGCAAATGCAACAAGCATTATGCTCAAACTCTTCTCCCACAGTCAGCATCAGCTACTTTGATCATCAAAAGCCAACCTTTGTTCTACCGCCCACCCATCTTCAAGATTTGCAAATTGTCCATGCTTCCTGCCGTAAACCTCATGGTCATGGGTTTGATGCACTGCCGATTCTTGACTGCTTAATTGAGTCATCAGCGAATCAACCCCAACACCGTCCGCACCAGCTATTCCTCACGGGAGATCAAATTTACGGCGACGATGTAGCAAATCCGTCGTTGTGGGTTGCTAGTACTCTCGGCGATGCCCTCTTGGGTTGGGAAGAACAACTTCCTGTAAATGGAGTGTACTGCACCCCCCAGCAGCTACCCCCTGGAGAGCGGGCTGATGTTGCAACTAATCAAGCTGGGCTGACCGCAGGATTACATAATAAACCTGAGAAAATCAATAGTCATCTTTTTAGTCTCGGCGAGTATTACGCTACTTATTTACTAGCTTGGTCGCCAGTGTGTTGGCCTGTCGCATTTCCCCAAGGACACGAAGTAACACGCGATCGCCATGCTATCAAGAATTGGAACCGAACAGTGCAGCATTTGCGGCAATTCATTTATACCCTTGGGAAAGTGCGCCGCGCCCTTGCCAATATTCCCATGTACACCATCTTTGATGACCATGATGTTAGTGATGACTGGAACCTAAACCAAGCTTGGTGTTTGCGCGTATTGGGGCGTCCCTTAGGGCGAAGAATAGTCCAAAATGCTCTGTTAGCTTACACGGTGTTTCAAGGGTGGGGCAATACACCAGGGCAATTTGCAGTCGGTCAACCTGGGGAAAAACTGCTGGCGGCTGCACAAGCTTGGTCAGCTTCTCAAGGGACGGATGCCAAGGCTGATCAAGCGATCGCTCGTTATGTAGGTATGCCAGCCAACGATCCCGCTACAGACTTACCTACTTTTGTCCAAGATGGTTCAGTATTCATTCTAGATCGACACCCTGAAGCACTTACTTGGCATTATACAGTTCGGAGCGATCGCCATGAAGTAATTGTGCTTGATACACGCACTTGGCGCGGTTATCCAGCCGATCAAAAAGCGGTCGCGCCAGCGATGCTGCTATGCCCAAAAGCCTTTGAGCAACAATTAGTTTCGCCTTTACAACAAATAGCTGAACAAACTCAGATTCAAACCACATTTGTAATTGCGCCGACAAATGTATTTGGCTCACAAGTGATTGATTGGATTCACCACTGGCATTTGCGACAGAAAAAAGTTTTTTCAACGGATGTTGGCGATGCTTGGAATATTAATACTGAAGCACTGGCGAAATTCCTAACCACTTTGTTTGAGGAACGTCAACAAGTCGTTATTTTATCTGGAGATATCCATTACAGTTCTGTTGCTCGCCTGTCTTATGCACGCACACATTCCAAATTGCAATCTGTATTGGTGCAGTTAACCGCTAGTGCATTGAAGAATGAAGAGACGCTGACGCGGCTGATTCATACACGATTGAAAGATTGGCTGCTACCAGAAACGGTGAGACATTGGACGGGGTGGATTAATCCACCCAAAATGGTAGAAATTTCAGCCAGACAATTACACCGGAATCGTCAACTGCTGACTAACTCTGATTGGCATTGTGTGTTGGAGTGGATACCTCGACAAAACGCTCAGACTTCTGACTGCACAGCAGATATATTATCGTTGATAGCTCCTTGGAAACGAGCCGAAAATACCAAATGGAAATGGTTACAACCTTTGATATTGTGGAAATCTCGCTGGTTTCAGGAAGGGCGAGAAGTCGTTGGATTGAATAACTTAGCCTTGGTTCACTTTGAATTGGCAGATGCGAGTAGTTCTTGCAAAGTTATTCAAGATTTGTACTGGTTTTCTTCTTGGTATCCAACCCAAGTTGTTTACACCCGTTTTGAGAGTCAATTAACGCCTAATCAGTCTTTGTTACGATGACCAGCTTTGCTGTGCGAATGGAAATTTTATTTGTATATGTGGGAACTCTAGATTTAAGAAATTTAGTAGAGAGCAATTTCTATGTCTACGACCAAAATTAGCGCAGCACTGGCACAAACAGACAAAGATGCCCTATTGCAAGCGATGTCTACGACAAGCCGCTTCGCGTCTACGCTACAATTAAAGAAAAGCTACCGTTTTTGGTTGATTTGAGTTCCGAAGAGCGCAAGGCTTTACCCAAGATGGGAGATAAGAGTCGAGCGTTTGTAAGCAAAGCCTTAGAGGTAGCGGCGCAGAACCCAGAGTTTTTACCGCGATCGTTTGACTTGGAAGAGATGCGGAAGGATGTGCAGTTGTTTGAAGCGTTGTATCCATTATTGCTATCGTTGATGCAATTGCAAGATTTGCTAGATGATACCGCCTTAGCTGTGGGCAGCGAAGCCTATGCAGCCGCGTTGCAAGTATATAACTATGCTAAAGCCAGTGGTCAGGGGACAGGTTTAGATACAATGGTTGAAGAAATGGGGCAACGGTTTGCTCGTAGGAATCGCAAAGTCAAGTCTCAACAGGTAACGCCGTAGAAAATAGCTGATCAATTGCATCGTTGAAGTGCAAGTTTAAAGCTCAAAGCTTGAACGTTCGAGCAAAAAGGTCGGAGTTCCGAGTTCAAAGCCTGAACGTTCGAGCAAAAAGGTCGAAGCTCCGAGTTCAAAGCCTGAATGTTCGAGCAAAAAGGTCGAAGTTCCGAGTTCAAAGCCTGAACGTTCGAGCAAAAAGGTCGAAGTTCCGAGTTCAAAGGTTCAAAACTTAAATTTTGAGAGCGATCGCAGAAGCATAATATCCCAAAAGCTCGTTTCTCATGGAACAACATTAAGGATTGGGTACGGTTAACATAGTAAAAATATTCTCAGCCTGTTGTAAGTAAAAATGCCAAGTCAGGTTTACACATGGAAGCGCTTCTGGTGTCCCCGGTCAGGTCACATCGATCTACGTGATGGTGGATATTTAGTCAATCCAGATTCAGAGTGGGGACATTTTTACAAATCTGATTCAGTTGCCTTTGAAACTATATCTGAAATCCCCTGTTTGGTGCTGCTCGGTGAAGCTGGTATGGGTAAGACCACAGCAACCCAACAAGCATATCATCATGTTTCTCACAAGTTTAATGGCTCAGAAAATGTTTGTTTGTGGTTCAGACTTGGTGATTATGATTCAGACAAGCAGCTATGTGATGCAATTTTCTGCGATGAAACATTGCAAACTTGGCGCAAAGGAACAAATAAACTACATCTTTTTTTGGATAGCCTAGATGAGGGATTACTTTCTATCAAAATACTTGTCAGAATTCTTAAACGTGAAATAGAACAGCTACCTTGCGATCGCCTGTATTTTCGGATTACTTGCAGGACGGCTGATTGGAAGGATAGCTTAGAACAGAAGCTAAAAGACAACTGGGGAGAAGAAAATGTTGCGGTATATGAGCTAGCTCCTCTATGTCGAGTAGATGTAATTGAAGCGGCAAATAGGGGTAACATCAACTCTGATGATTTTTTACAGGAAGTCTTTCATAAAAATGCTATTCCACTTGCTATCAAGCCAATCACATTAAAATTTCTTCTGGGTATTTATCAAAATGGACGGTTTCCTTCTTCTCAGAAAGATTTATACGAAGAAGGTTGTTTACAACTATGTGAAGAGGTTAACCCAGATCGCTGCGATTCTGGCTTTACCGGGAATTTAGATGCAAAACACCGATTAGTTATAGCAAGTCGAATTGCAGCTTTACTTCTATTTTCTAATCGATCTGCCATTTGGATAAGTCCAGAATATGGGAATATGCCAAATTCTGATATTGCTATTCGGGATATTTGCATAGGTAAAGAAAATATTAATCAGCAAGAGTTTCCAGTTGACGAAAACTGCATTAAAGAGGTTTTGTCTGTTACCGAACTATTTTCTTCGCGCGGTCCGCATCGAATTGGTTTTGCTCATCAGACCTATGCTGAGTTTCTTGCTGCACGATACTTGGTTCACCACGAAACACCTTTAGAGCAAGTAATGAAATTAATTGCTTCCTCTGAAGATTCTGAATTTAGGTTAATTCCCCAGCTTCATGAAACTACTGCTTGGCTAGCTGGTATGGTTCCTGAAGTTTTTAGGGAAGTAATGAAAACAGATCCCGATGTTGTACTTCAAAGCGATGTTACCACTGCCAGTGATCCTGATAAAGCATCTCTGGTTGAATCTCTTCTAAGATTACACAATGAGGAAAAATTAACGCATAAATATCATACTTGGCTATACCAAAATCTAAATCATCCTAAACTTGTTGATCAGCTTCTACCTTATATTTGTTATTCAACAAAGAGTATAAATGCAAGGAACGTAGCTATTGATATTGCAGAAGCCTGTAATGTAAAAGCCGTACAAGAATATCTTGGCGATGTTGCTCTTGATCCTCAGCAACATTCTTCGCTTCGCATCAATGCAGCAGTGGCTGTATGCAATCTTGGTGATGAGAAAACCAAAGCAAGATTAAAACCTTTAGCAGTTGCCAAAATCCAAAATGATGTAGAGGAAGAGCTAAAAGGCTGTGGACTCCGAGCGGTCTGGCCAAGCAGTATAACAGCAGAAGAGGTTTTTAACGTAATAACACAGCCAGTATCCAAATCTATTGGTGGGAGATATCAGGACTTTATAGCAAAAGAGCTTGGAGAACATCTTCAAATATCTGATTTACCAGTTGCTTTAAGATGGCTAGAAAAACAAGTTAAGAGACGCGATTCGCTTTATCCTTTTGGGCAGTTGTCAGATGCAATTATGTTGAAAGCCTGGGATAATTTGAATGAACCAAAAGTCATGCAGGCATTTACTAGAGTTGCTTTTTTGCGGCTTAAGAACCGTGATGTAATAGTATATGATGATTCATATAAAACAATATCCTTTAGCCAGATTTTAAAAAATGATGTTCACAAACGCCGTCAACTTGTAGAGTCAATTATCTCCATCATTCCAGAATCAGACAAAGAGCCTCTCTGGTTAATTAGCCACAGAACAGGAATCGTTTTTAAGCAAGATTTTATATGGTTAATTCAATCTCTCCAAAAATCAGAAACGGAATATCATCAAAGGATTTGGACAAAATTGATCCGGTGGAGTTTTAGACTGACTGAATTGGAATTTGAGCATCTAGATGCTGTGCTTACAGCAAGCCAGACTAACTTAGTACTAAGAAAAGAATTTGAATCTCTAATCGAAGCAATTGAGTTAGGTTCACTAAGAGCGCAGCAGGAACAAGCAAGATATCTAGAACAACAGGAAGGGCTAGACGAAGACGATAAGCAACCTCTTTTAGAACCTCCGCCAAGCAAACAAGTACTTGAGACTTTGAGTAAAATTGAGGCTGGTCAGTCTAATCTTTGGTATTCTTTATGCTTTCAATTAACTCTTGAAGCTCATAGTACTCATTATGGTGATCCATTTGGCTCTAGTTTGATAAATCTTCCTGGTTGGAATGAAGCAGATGATTCAACAAAAGAAAGGATTTTTAATGCTGCAAGGCTGTATCTGAATGATGGCGAGCCAGAAAATCAAGCTTGGCTGGGTACAAATCATTTACGCTACTCTGCATTAGTAGGTTATCAAGCATTAAGTTTATTGTTGCAAAAAGCACCAAACTTTATTTTCACTTTATCCGCCGAAGAATGGCAAAAGTGGACAGCAATAATCCTTGCATATCCCAACTGGGGAAGAACTGAAGACCAAGAGCATCGACAGATACTGGTTAACAAAGCCTATGAAAATGCTCCTAACGAATTTATTAAAGTCTTAATGAGATTAATTGAAAAAGATAACAGAGAACATGGTTCTATTCACATCAACAGCTTAATCAAAAAATGCTGGAATGAAAAGTTAGCTAAGGCAATATTTGACAAAGTTCAAGATAAAGAATTAACTGATAAAAGTCTAGGTGATTTACTTGAGGATTTACTGAGATATGGATTTATTGAAGCTAAAGCATTTGCAGAATCTCTAATTACTTCACCTCTTCCTAGCAGTAGCAAGGAAAGAGCAAAAGCAGTTGCAGCAGCTTGTGCGCTTATGCTCTATGCAGAAGATGCAGGCTGGTCAGTTGTTTGGCCTGCTATTCAGCAAGATACCGAATTTGGTCGAGAAGTTATTAAAAAGATAACATTCTCAGTTGAATATAGTGGGAGTATAGAACAGCGTGTACCTGAACAAGACATAGCAGATTTATATATCTTTCTGACTAAGCAATATCCTGACTCAGATGATGAAAAGCAAAACAGTTCTGAATATGAACAAGTAACGGGCATTGAAGCATATTTAGTAACACCACACGACAGCATTAAAATGTGGAAAGACTATATTCCGCAGCGTCTACAAGAACGTGGTACTCCTCAAGCGTGTGAAGCACTTCGCAATATTATCCGTGAGCTTCCAGAACTAAAAGACAAATTGCAATGGAGATTGCTAGAGGCTGAAACTTTAACTCGTCGCCAAACTTGGCAACCACTTCAACCAAAACAGATTCTCCAAATTGTGAGCAAGAAGAAATCACACACTATGAAAACAATTCTGATCGTGGCATCAAGTCCTGTTAATGAGGGAAGATTACGCCTGGATAAGGAAGTGCGTGAAATTGATGAGGGATTACGTCGATCTCGCAAGCGTGACCAATTTAAGCTAGAGCAGAGATGGGCTGTTCGGACTGATGATTTACGTCGAGCCTTATTAGATACTGAACCACAAATTGTCCACTTCTGTGGACATGGATCTGGCGATGAAGGATTAGTGATAGAAGACGAAGCTGGAAAATCAAAGCTAGTGACTACAACTGCTCTAGCAGATTTATTTGAACTGTGTAGTGAACACGTCGAATGCGTTCTCCTAAATGCTTGCTATTCGGAAGTGCAAGCCGAGGTAATTGTTCAACATATTAACTATGTAATTGGCATGGGTGACGCAGTTGGAGATATAGCTGCAATCAAGTTTGCTACAGGATTTTATGATGCTCTTGGAGCAGGAAGGTCTATTGAAACCGCTTATAAATTTGGTTGTAGTGCAATTCAGTTAGAGAACATTCCAGAACATCTGACTCCAAAATTGAAGAAGAAACAATAGCTTGATATCTTTTCTGCTAACGGGCGATCGCCTTTCAACCCTCATCATCCAACCTGAGAAAGTTTAGAATTTGAGTGACAAGAGATATAGATTACTGGCAGAAGGGTTAGATAATGAGTGAAACTCAGACCCAGTTACCGACAGATACATGGATTTATGCTTCTTGGCAAGATTATGAGCAAGCGATCGCTAACTTGCTCAACGAGAAGGCAAAGAGTTACTACTACAAGGGGTACATGAGGCTGGAGATGGCACCAGTTAGTTTTGATCATGATCAAGACCATGTTGTAATTATTTTTGCAGTGACTCTATTTGCAGCACTGAAAGGAATACCAGCCACAGGTTTAGACACAACCACCTTTCGTAAAACTGGAGTTCAGGATTGTCAGCCGGATGTGGCATATTATCTCAGAGAACGCGCCCAAACTATCCCAGCAGGTACAGGAATTGTCAACCTTGATCGGTATCCTGCACCGGATTTGGTGATTGAGATTGCGAAAACGTCTCTGCTGGATGATTTGGGTACAAAGCGATCGCTCTATGAAGATTTAGGCGTTGCTGAATAGTGGGTAGTAGATGTCCAAAATGCTCAAATTATTGCTTATGCGATCGCAGATCAAGGCAGTAGACGTATACGTGAATCACAGGTATTGCCTAGACTAGCGATGTCTACGACGGGCTACGCCTACACTATTTTAGAGGAAGCTTTACGCCGTAGTCGTGAAACGAATCAATCTCAAGCTGGAACTTGGTTATTGAGCCAGTTTCAGCAAAAGGAGGGTTGAATTGATATTCTATCTACTTAGCAGCTTGCACTTTAAACATCAAATACGTCCCTCCTAGCCCTTCCACAATTGTACGTGTATTGGCAATCATCATTTTCTGATAAGTGTCCCCGTCGCTTCCTGTTTCACCAAGTCCCTCAGCATACAACTTCCTTTCGGAAACTTTCACTTTAGCTTCTGTGGCTATAGATTCAATCAAATCAGAGCTAATTGCCGCCTCAGGAAAGATTGTTGAAACTTTAGCCCGTTTAATATTTATAATCAAATTTTTCACTCGTGATGCTGTTAGTTGTTTCTCACTACCAATACCTTCCAACCCCCCTGCCAATGAAATACCGTATGCTTTAGCGTAATAACCCAGTGCATCAGAATTTGTAACTAACTTGCGTTTTTTGGCAGGAATACTGTTAATTCTTGACTTAATCCACCTATCTAATTGAGTGAGATCATTTGTGATTTTTCTGGTATTACTGGTATAAGCTTCTGCCTCACTAGATTCTAATTTTCTCAAGTTACTATTAATTACTTCTACCATCTTGATCGCATTCTTAGTATTGTGCCAAAGATGAGGATCGCTTACTTTCTTGCCACGTTCCTGAAATTTTTGTGGCTTAGACACCGCAAGTTGACCGACGGCTATTTTCGGTGCAGAGTTTTTGGTCGCTTTAATTAATTTGATCAGATTTGTTTCAAAATTATAACCCGTATAGAGAATAAGATTAGCTTGCTCAATGGCTCTACGATCTTCCGGTTTTGGTTTATAAAATTGGGGATTGGCAGTAGGAGAAATTAAACAGGTAAGGTTAACTGTATTCCCGGCAACTTGTCTGGTTAAATCACATAGTACGCTTGTAGTTGCTACAACTTGGGGAAGATTTTCATTTACCTGGGTGGTGGTTTGAGTGAATGTAGTTCTTGCGGCTTGATTTCCACACCCAACAAATCCAATCGTCAATGCCACAAAAATAACTCGTAAGGAATTATTTGATGGTAATTTTTTTGACATCCTAAACTCCTACTGGATGTATAAAAAAGATAGTCATTATTCTTTAAGAAGAAGTTAGAATTTAGCTTGAGTAATTAAGGGCAAAAAGACCCAGCATTTTTTGGTTGGTCAACCACAAACAAGGTTTTTCCAGGCAAAATGTTAGCTTTACGCGACGGGCTGGAAAATTGGTAGAGGTAAAATCACAATGATAAAGGCGATGCTGGGGAGTCTCCGGTAAGAAGTGTAGTGCAGTTCTCTGATTGTCTGTTGAAGGGACTATACCATTGTGCTTATGTGCCACAAAGCTCGCAAACTGACTAGAATTATCAGATTAAGCAGTGGAATGTAGTAATGATGGGGCGTATTGAGCATACGGGTTGATTTCGCAAACCGAGTCGTGAATCTAAGGCAATTGTAGCCGCGGTTTTGCCAGGTGTGGGCATACGCTTGTGACAAAATTAGCAAATTGGCGATTTTTTAGCTATCAGCATAGGAAAGGGAGAAATGCAAGCAACATCAAACCATCAGCGACTTGCTGTCACTTCCTGAAAAAAAGGTATATTAAGGAAAAAGTAGCGATCGCAATGGCTATGAATATTTACGAAAAACTTAGGCGTGTTGTAGAGCAACTTAATAAAGAGGAATTATCTACCTTGCTGAATTTTGCGATTTTTATTTCGAGTACATATAATAATTTCTCAAAACTGATATTGGTGAAGATAAACAATAGACATCTCCGAAAAATAATGCATTGACCCCTCTCCAAACCTCTCCCCGAAACGGAGAGAGGCTTTAATTCCCCCTTCCCTTGTAGGGAAGGGGGGTAGGGGGGTTAGGTCTGCGCGTAAATTTAAGGTTTCCTATACTTTTGCAGAAATTGACCCAGAAATTAAATTCCTGAGCTAAGTATCAAAAAGTTGCAACTGGTGGTCTAGGCGGCTAAACGAAGAATTTGATCTAGCTCACGTGAGCGTGGCGTCAAGTCCCCTTCAGGAG
>NZ_JBGTFY010000131.1:0-3473 GCF_041747015.1 Nostoc sp. | reverse complement strand
AGCAATAATCAGTGGCTTATCAAAATCTTGGATACCTGATGCAGCGAAAAGAAAGCTTTTAGCGAAGTTGGTTTCAACACCACTTCTTATGACATAAACTTCATCAGCACTCACGACAATATCGAGCTTCCGATTGTCCTTTCCTTTGAATCCTTTAGTCGTCAATCGCAGTTCTGACAAATACCCAGTTAATGCTCTTTGGGTAACAGGGATTTTCTTATCCTGGCTGATATTGAACTTGTACCAAACGAAAGATTCTCCGTCTACTTCTCCCTGATTGACATATAAATAGATGGGATCAGGAGGGTTGCATAAACCTAGTTTGATTTCAGTAACCATATTTTGTTGGGATGTGTGATAATTAGTGGTTTGTAACGAAACTTTAAGTGCTTTACGATTGCTTGAAGAAAAGCTGATATTCAAGCAATCGCTTCTTTACTAAATAGAAGGTTGTCGATTGCGGTCTAACTCCCATTGCAGGTAAGTCAGTGCAGTTTGAGAATCAGCAACGTTTAAATCAGGGCTATATCCCTCGTCTAGCAGTTGCCTGTAGTCTGGGTGCGTAGCAATAAGAGATATCAGAGTTTGGGCAAGTTCCAAGTAATTGGCAGAGATTGGGGTTAGACATTTCTATGCCAAGCCGGAAACATAAATCCTCTGCTTTCACTCCCATGATCCCTGGTTCAATTTCGGTTTCTAACTCTTCAAGTAGCGATTGAAAATCAGGGTGTTTATCGTTAATTTCAACTTCAATCAAATCTGCACACGTTGTAATAGTGGTTGCCCAATTGGGTAAAGTCTGTGCAATGGTCTTAGCGTAAAGTTTCATGATTGTGTCCTCTGGAATTAAGAACTTAAAAATCCTCAGCAATCTCCAACAAAAATCCCCGTCCCGTATTCTGCACTTGCACCAGTTCTCTATCCAACAGTGTTTGAATGACTGAATCGGAGAATTCAAATTGCAAACGGTGCAGAGGAAGACAACCACCACTAAACAATTTGCAATTCGCAATTCGCAATTCGCAATGACGGACGAAACTTATATTGAGCAAAACCGAAGTATTGAAAATTCATTCAGAAATTTAAGTTCCTAATTTAAATTCTGAAAAAACAATTAGTATTAATATTCGAGCCAGCGTATTTTTGCCTAGTATTTTAATTGCGAATTGCGAACTGCGAATTGCGAATTGGTTGGCTCTACGGTCAAAGCTGTTGTCAACCGTCTTAGGCATTTGTGATACCTCCAGTCATTGCGGCTAACTGCCGATTGAGAATATTTATCTGCTGTTGGTAAAACTCAATCTCTGCGGTGATTTCTGAGAATAATTCCTGTGGGGAAAGCGGTTTAATTTGAGACTCCTGAAAGTGGAACAATTCATCAGAATTTTTCTTAGGCATCAGAGCATAGCGCCAGCCACCACCGAATTGTTCAGCTAATTCAGTACCATTCGGATAGTATTGAAGTCCTAGAATGATGCCTTGTTTTGTGCGCTGTTCCAAAGCAAAGCGAGGGTATGCCCAGTGTTGGGGAATTGGTATTGTGGGTTGCATTGATTTAATGGGGAAAAAGTTTAATAAGCAAGTAAGTAATTGATGAGCGATCGCTGCATTTGCGAATGTAGAGCGATCGCTCTCGTCTATGCGAGAATTACGCCGCTACTAACTCCCGACTTTCTGCAACTGGCGCATACTCCCGTAACTGTTGCCATTCATCAGGGGTCAATTCATCAAACGGTCGGTCTAGCAATTCTTCGCAGTCAGCCGTTTCTGTATGGGGTGAAGTTTGTGCCACTGCTAACCACCACACTGCTTCAAGTGCAGACTGACAAGCGACTCGCTTCTGCTCTGATGCACCTACTACCCACCAAGTACCTCGACTGAATCCCACATCACCCAGCTTCACGTCGCTGGTATAAATGCCATCGTCGAAAATATCGAAGCCGTACTTCTCGCATTCATTGAAAATTTGCACCATGATTTCGTTACCACTGGTGTCATTCGCTTCTGGGTCTAATTGCTCTTGTACTGAGAGTGTGCCGTCTTGGTAATGCCATTGGATGTAGCGGTAGCATCTTGCCCAAGAGTTATGGCGGAACTCTTCTTGTCCATTGACCAATACTACCCAAGGTTGGGTTACAAAGTCCGCTTGGTCGTAAGTAATGGTAGCGATGAGTTCCTTATCAGCGTATATCTCATGGTCGTAAAACGAGATTTCTACGGTTGTCAGTGGTTCGGGGGCTACGGCTTGGGCTTGCGTTGTGATGAAATGGTCGAGTTCGGCTTGAGCGAGGGCTTGGTTGTCGGGGGCAGCAGGGGTGAGTTTTTGAATCTTGCTTGACTGATATTCAGCGATCGCAGTAATCCAAGAATCCTTGCAGCGTTTTTCGCTTACTTCGACTGTGCAGCCGATTTCGCTGTAGATTTGCTTGAGACGGGCAATAGATTTCAGGTGCAGCTGTTGTTGGCTGTAGATGATGTGAGTCATAATGAATAAGTTCCTAACGGGACGGGAAGCGCTTCAGATTGACGGTCGGTAGCGCTTTCTCTATTGATATAAATATTATGTCTCATTCAATGAGACGTGTCAACTATTGACACGTCTCTTTAATAAGATTACGCTTAAAGGTAGTCTTGTTAAATGGGACTTATGAATAGGATTCAAGAATTTGGAAAAGAAAAAGGGATTCCAAGCGCCAATAAATTTTGGCAAATCACTGGATTGCCCAGAGCGACTGCTTTTAGGCTCTGGAGAGATAGAGATATTTATCCCGATAGGACAACAGTTGAAGTTATTTGTAAAAAGCTAAAGGCTCAACCTGGTGATTTCTTAATTTACATGGAGGACATTGATGAGGCTTAAACGGCTCAGTGTAAAGCCTCATGCTTTGCCATTATTGGCTTAAGTGTAAATTTAGAAAGTTACAGTCTGATGATTTATTTTGCTGCTATCGAGTCTTTTATCCTCCACTTTGTCTTCTTTGTGGAACGATCTCAGCGACCTATTACATTTAAAATCTACCTTGCAATTGACTTTCAGAAAATAGCATTGAATTAGAAAAGGTGGAATCATGCCTAAACCACCTCCTAGACGCAAAAAAGCCACCTCTGCTCTATCTACCGATTCAAGTTCACCACCTAGCTCTGCAAATGAGGATATTTCCCAGCAAGAAGACCCAGCTTCAGCAACAATTACCGTTACTGCTGTTGAAATTCCCGAATTAACCGAGCAGGAAATTAGCGATCGCTTGCATCTTGAACGGAAGGTAGAACGGGCGTTTTTTGAAGCGGGTAAGGCATTGGCTCAGTTGCGCGATCGCAGGTTATACAGATATACTCATCGCACATTTGAGGAGTATTGTCGTGATAGATTTGGATACACCCATCGCCGAGTCAATTATCTAATAGCTGGTTCTGTAGTATTTGACAACATAGTGGCGGGAACAAATTGTTCCCAAAATGAGGAAGTGGATGAA
>NZ_JBGTFY010000130.1:0-2402 GCF_041747015.1 Nostoc sp. | reverse complement strand
TATAATCTATTGTTCCATCTAAATTCATATATATTATTAGGTGTAAATTTGTATGGGTTCTCCAATGAATCGTCTGTCTATTTTTGTAGACGGAAACAATATGTTCTATGCTCAACAAAAAAATGGCTGGTTTTTTGACCCACGGCGAGTCTTAGAATACTTAAAACATGAGCAATCAGAAACAACATTAATTAATGCATTCTGGTACACTGGTTTAAAAGACCCACAAGATCAACGAGGTTTTAGAGATGCTTTAATTAGTCTGGGCTATACAGTCCGAACTAAAATTCTTAAAGAATATTATGATGATACGTCTGGTCGTTACTCGCAAAAAGCGAATTTAGATATTGAAATTGTTGTAGATATGTTTAATACAGTAGACCAATATGACCGAGTAGTATTATTCAGTGGCGATGGAGATTTTGAAAGGGCAATCGAATTATTACGCTCAAAAAATACACATATTACGGTAGTCTCAACAGAAGGGATGATCGCTAGAGAGCTACGGAATGCTACTGATAGATATATAGATTTAAATGATATCAGAGAACAAATAGAAAAAACTGAAGGTTAGTATTCTTAGCAATTATTTACAAAGGTAAGAGTAAAAGAAAAACTAAGTTGAAGATATATTGAGCCACCACTAGAAACGTAAGAATTCAGCACCCAGGAGTCAGAAGTCAGAATTGATAAGGAGTTTAGTATGATTTAGATATTCATTCATTAAATCTTTGTCTGATTCTTTAACTATTCTGAGTTCTGAATTCTGACTCCTGAATTCTTACCTAGAAACTAAACAACAAACCGCAAATGAGAAACAAAACAGATCGAATCATCATTTTTGATACGACATTGCGAGATGGAGAGCAGTGTCCAGGAGCAACCCTGAATATAGACGAGAAGCTAGTTATTGCCAAGCAATTGGCGCGACTGGGTGTAGATGTAATTGAAGCAGGGTTTGCCTTTGCGAGTCCCGGAGATTTTGAAGCAGTCAAGAAGATTGCTCAAATTGTTGGGACAGAAAATGGCCCAGTAATTTGTAGTTTGGCAAGAGCAATTAAAGCAGATATCGAAGCTGCTGCCGAATCATTAAAACCAGCAGTTAACGCCAGAATTCATACATTTATTTCGACTTCTGATATTCATTTAGAGTATCAGCTGCGGAAGTCACGGGCAGAAGTATTAGCGATCGCTCAAGAAATGGTAGCTTATGCCAAGTCCTTCATGACAGATGTCGAATTTTCGCCGATGGATGCGGCTCGTACTGATCCAGAATTTCTTTATCAAGTGGTAGAGGGAGCGATCGCCGCCGGTGCAACAACAGTTAACATTCCCGATACTGTAGGTTACACAACCCCTAGCGAATTTGGAGCCATAATTAAAGGCATTATCGAAAATGTCCCCAACATCGACCAAGCGATTATTTCCGTTCACGGTCATAATGATTTAGGTTTGGCAGTTGCTAACTTCTTAGAAGCCGTGAAAAATGGCGCACGGCAACTAGAATGTACGATTAATGGCATTGGCGAACGTGCCGGAAATGCCTCATTAGAAGAATTGGTGATGGCGCTGCACGTGCGGCGGCAATATTTTAACCCCTATCTCGGAAGACGATCTGATTCTCAAGAATCCCTAACAAATATTGACACCCGACAAATTTATAAAACTTCACGCTTAGTTTCCAATTTGACGGGAATGTTAGTACAACCAAATAAAGCGATCGTGGGGGCAAATGCCTTTGCTCATGAGTCTGGAATTCACCAAGATGGTGTGTTAAAAAACAAACTCACCTACGAAATTATGGATGCCCAATTGATTGGATTAACAGACAATCAAATAGTTTTGGGTAAACATTCCGGCAGAAATGCTTTTCGGACTCGCTTGAAAGAATTGGGCTTTGAACTGTCGGATACGGAATTAAATAAAGCATTCGTTAGATTTAAAGAGGTAGCAGATAAAAAGAAAGAAATTTCTGATTGGGATTTGGAAGCGATCGTCAATGATGAAATCCAACAAACGCCCGATTTATTCCGGGTAGAATTGGTGCAAGTTTCCTGTGGTAGCAACGCCTGTCCCACTGCTACTGTCACCCTCCGCACCCCAGAAGGTGAAGAATTAACCGATGCTGCCATCGGTACTGGGCCAGTGGATGCAGTTTACAAGGCCATTAACCGTGTGGTGAATGTGCCAAACCAGTTGATTGAGTTTTCTGTGCAGTCAGTAACAGGTGGTATTGATGCCATTGGAGAAGTAACGATTCGTTTACGTTATGAATCTAGAGTGTTTTCTGGTCATGCGGCGAACACAGATATCATCGTTGCTTCCGCCCAAGCTTATGTTAATGCCTTGAATCGTCTTTATGCATCTTTGCAACCTCAAGAGAAGCAAGAAGAAGTAACTGC
>NZ_JBGTFY010000129.1:0-4359 GCF_041747015.1 Nostoc sp. | reverse complement strand
CGCATTGACAAGAAATACCAAATATGGATATGGTTGAAAGCCACATCTTTCGTAAGGGTTTAGCATTGCTAAACCCCTACAGCGTGGTCTATTTACGTAGTTTACCGCCGTAGGCATCATAAGGATAATTAATAAAAGCCTGAAACAACCTATTTTCGTTAATCCACATCACGGTTAATTTGTATAGTGCGTAAGTCCTAGATTATAATAACGCGCTCACCTAACCGATTTTTGATCGCTCACAGGATAAAATTACGGTTACTCGTCAGGGTTAGGATAAAAGTCTAAGTCTAAAATCTCATCGACAGAAAAGGGACAGTCGATCGCAAACTTCTCCTCTGATAAACCAGTTTCTACCATTGCCTCTCGCCGCGATCGCTGATAAGTAATATTAATCCACTCGGCATCATTTAAAAAACGCCGCAAGCTAGGACTTTCTTGCAGCAATTCATCTATATTTAGTCGTTCACGGGTAATAGTCACTTGCCAACTACGGCTACGGTGTTCGGGCTGATACTTCCACTTCAACAAATGCGATAACACTAACCGTAACGCGCTCTGCAAGCTACGCTGTTGACTCTTACCCAAGTCCACCACTTCCTCAATTAAGTGTTCTAAATCCAACGTGTCCCAGTGGTGTAATTGCAAAAGCTCTGCTGTCTGCTCGACCCAAGCATAAAAATCTTGCTCATACAGAGTTTGTAAGATTTCAAGTTCTATAGACTTCATGGCGCTCTTCCTACGCAAATAAATAAGTAGGCGCGAGTTAACTTTCTTTGTGCCTACCTAATTTAATATTAGACATGAACTACATCATCAATTAGTTCAACTTCTGTGAAAATACCAAGATTCCCGACTTTTCTAAAAAGTCGGGAAATATCTTGATCACGAATGATTTAGGGATGTTATCTGACCAAACACTTTGACTACTAGATGAGTCAGGAGTTCTCCCGCTCTCCCTCATCTCTCTTTACTCAGACTGAATTGGGTTGTCTCTAGGGTTAACTAACCTCAGCAGTTTTTGCTTAATTTGAGCATCGAATACTTCCCATTTCATTTTCGCATAGGGGGAATTCTCGTTGCTGCCAGATAAGAAGCCCATCGGAATTTCAAAACCGCCTGCGCTTGTCCTTCCACCGCCAAAAAAGCGCCCTGTGCTATCTTGTCCAAAGGCTTCTTTGATGAATTCATCGGGATCAAGGGTGAGTTTGCTGGTTCTCAGGGAGCCAATGACTATTTCCAACTCTTCGTCTTCATCGTGAACAATGCCATAAACTACAGCGGTGTGGACGTTTTCTTCGGTGACGAGAAAATCAGCCGCTTGGGGGATGGCATCGCGGTCGTCATACCGTAAGTAACCAACACCAGCAATGGAAAAGTTATTTTGGACGATGCGGTTTTTTAGCGATCGCTCAATCACATCCATTACCCGTTTGGAACGGTTCGCCTGTAAAATGGCATTCAGCAGTTGGGCGTCATAAAATCGACTTAAGTACGCAGCTGCCATAAAGTCTTCTTCTTGCGCTTGCATGAGCCGATTTGTATCCGATCGCAAGCCGTGCATTAAGGCAGTAGCACATTTGACGTGTTGATTTATGCTGCTATCTAATGTTAATAATCCCGTTTGGATGTATTGAGTAAAAATTGTCGCCGTGGCTCGTACATAAGGACGAACATCCTCAAATTCTGAGTTGAGTTCCCCCTGTAAACTGTGATGGTCGATGAGCGCCACCAGTGGAATTCCAGCTTGCTGCACTGCTGATAGTAGCTGCGAAGTGGTTCCCTGGTTATCAATTAATACAAAACCTTGATAAGATGACAAATCTTTGCTTTTTAAGGTTTGGAGTGTCCATCGCTGAACAGGTAAATTGGTCAGCCTTACCAAAGCAATATTCTCTTGATGGCTCAAAGCCCCGGCATAAATGATTTCACATTTGATATCGTATTGTTGAGCAATTAATTGGTAAGTCCAAGCACAGGAAAGAGCATCAGGGTCAGGAAAATCTTGCAGAATTACCAGTTGGCGATCGTGTCGGTGTGCCAGAAGGGTTTTTTGCAGTTCTTCTGACTTTTGTTGTGCTAAGGAATTATTGCGCTGACCAAGATAAATAGCTGTTTCACCTACCGATGGCGGTAATGAGGGACTTTTAAGTGCAACTTCCACTGGCAATATCTCTATTTCGGCTTCCTCTGGGTTTGGCTCTGTGGTCAATGACAAACTCTCAAACTGAGTAACGGGTGAATTCAAGTACATAGGAAACTTTTTTAAAGTGTGAGGCTCGATTAATTCAGGAATGCTACAATCAGCAACTCACTGAATTTGAATTTAGCCACATTAATTATGATCTTTGCAAAAATATCAAGACATCGTACTATATATATCTATAGCACTCCCCTTTGATTTAGAGAACTTACTTGGGTTAGAAAGCAATAAGTAACAGTCATGGGTATGGAATCAGGGCGATAAATTTTAAGATATGAATTTAATTGTGGTCTAAGTTCATCAATATATTAATTTTAGTATATCTATCTGTTCAACTGTTAAATAGACCCTTGACTATTGAATAATAGCTAAACAATCAGTTTCTGCCCACCAAACGTAGATGGGTGTGTTACGGTCTGGGAAACCGCCAAAAGTGCTTGGCTGTAACACATTGATGCTAATACCATTTGTTAATTCCACAACATAATTAACGTGTGTGCCCAAATACATAACGTTAACAAGCCTTCCTTCAAAACAGTTAGTCGGCAAATTGGGTGGATAAAGCGAAAGCTGTATTTTCTCAGGACGTACACTTACTACCACTGATTGTGATATTTCAGTTGGCGTATTTTCAACACGACTAATGATAATTGAGAGTTCCGTTTTCGTCGAAACTTGCACCTCAGAGGAGTTTACCGCAACGATTTTACCACTGAATAAATTAGTATCGCCAATAAAATCAGCAACAAAAGATGTCTGGGGACGTTCATAAATTTGGCTAGGAGTGCCAACTTGCTCAATTTTGCCTTGATTCATCACGGCAATGCGATCGCTTAAACACAATGCTTCCTCTTGGTCGTGTGTCACCATCACAAAGGTAACACCTAAGTCTTTGTGTAAATTTGATAACTCAACCTGCATTTCCTTACGCAGTTTTAAATCTAACGCCCCTAAAGGTTCATCTAGCAATACGACGGTGGGACGGTTGACTAAAGCCCTAGCCAAAGCGACCCGTTGCTGTTGACCACCAGAAAGCTGATGAGGAAAACGCGATCGCAAACTTTCCATTTTCACAAGTTTTAAAGCTTCTTGGACTCTAGCTTCAATTTCCGATTTAGGTATTTTTTTTAGCCGCAGTCCAAAGGCAATGTTATCCCAGACATTTAGGTGATTAAATAGAGCGTAACTTTGAAATACAGTATTGACGGGTCGGCGGTAAGGCGGCACATTAGTCATAGACTGACCCTGAATCAACACCTTGCCAGCATCAGCGATTTCAAACCCAGCAATTAAACGCAGTGTTGTTGTTTTACCACAACCGGAGGGGCCTAAAATACTAAAAAATTCTCCTTGCCTGACATCCAAATCTATTCCATGTACTGCTGGTTCTTGGTTAAAAAACTTGAACACGTTACGCAGTTCAACATCAAGTGGCTGAAAAGTTGTTATCCCCCTCTGATTCTGCGTGACAATTTGAGCCATAATCGTTAGTAGAATACCGTAATATTACGTTATTTTGTCAATTGATGTAGTCTATTGGGCAGACTAGATTTAACGCTTTGGTTTATTGTATCCGCCAAAAACAATTGTTCGGGAATATACTGCCCTGATTCTTTTATGCTCATTATTGGCTATGAGTTTAGATTAATTGTGTACAGATAATAAATACTGCTATAAGAATCATCCTTTGTCTTATGACTTTACTGCAACCATCTCCACTTGGCGGGAAAAAAAATATACGTACAGTTGGACAAAGTTTCCAGCCCATATTTTTAATCATATTTACTCTATTGATGATGACTGGAATCAGTGTTCGTTTGGGATACTTGCAAGTTATAGAAGGAGCGAACCACCGAAAACGAGCCGAGGCAAATCGAATTCGGATGATCCCTAAACAACCGGAACGGGGCAACATTTTTGACCGTAATGGTAAGCTTTTAGCTAGTACTCGCTATCCTCGCTCTGTATATTTGTGGCCGATGTCACATACCAAGCCAGCCTGGCCGGTTGTGGCAGCACGTCTATCTCAAATTATCGAAGTTTCCCAAGAAGAGATGGAAAAGAAACTAGAAGAGGCAGGCGCTAACTCTTCTTCACTGATTCGGGTCGCTCGTGACTTGAAGGAAGCGCAAATTACAGCATTGAAGGAGTATCAA
>NZ_JBGTFY010000128.1:0-4653 GCF_041747015.1 Nostoc sp. | reverse complement strand
CTTTAATAACAAGGGAGAACCCATTACCAAGCAAGATACTGGAATAAATGTAGGTAGAACTGAACGCTCTAATGGCA
The DNA here is from genome assembly GCF_041747015.1 of Nostoc sp. Taxonomy (GTDB): domain Bacteria; phylum Cyanobacteriota; class Cyanobacteriia; order Cyanobacteriales; family Nostocaceae; genus Nostoc. Next base: position 4,576 of record NZ_JBGTFY010000128.1, on the reverse strand, counting down.
AAGTAACTACTTCTTCTTATGAAGCTGCATTCGCTCTTACTGAAAAGCAAGATTTTCGGGCAGCATTTTTGCGTAAGCTAGCTGCTATGACCCCACCAGGGATATTTAACGGCAATACGCAAGTCTCTCTAATTCCTCGGTTCATTTCTGAACCTCGCAAAATCAAAGATGGTAAATGGGAAGTGGATTTTATTGCTACTCTTGTTACTTTTACTAGAGAGAATAATGCTGGCAACGGTATTTTATTCAATAAGACTATTACTGTGGAATCTGTTAGTCCACCACAACAAATTTCTCATGCTACCGACCTAGCTAAGAAAATTTATCAAGCTAGACAATCAGGTTTAGAAATCACACAAATTGTTGATTTAAATATTCCCGCTAAAAAATGACAGACAATAATTCATCAACTATAAATAACTTACTCAAAATAGATGATGAGTCCCGTGACTTAACACATAAGTCAGAAATAGGAGAAGAAGTAGAACTAGATTCCCCAGTTGTAACTAAACACACAGTAGTTACTTCTCCTTGGTCGAGGCTCTTGGTAATTGCATTGCCTTTTGGCTTAACTTTCTTTGCTATATTTTGGATGCTCAATGGAGTTTTTAATCCGACTAAGCAGCCGACTCCAATAGCTGAACAAACCCAAAAATCGTCTGAAGCTTTAGACAAGCTTGAACAAAAAGACGGCGATGTTTACGCTAAGTTGGCGTTAAGTCAACAACAAGACGAATTGAGCAAGATTAACAAAGACAAATCCGAAAAGCCTCAACCGTCTGTTATTAAAACTGAAAAAGTAGTTGAGAAATCACCGACTTCACCCAGGACACAACAACCAACTACTAGAGTTAGTTATTCTCCAGAACCAAGACACAGTTTTGCAACTACTAGAGTTGACAATCCTACTTCTACTAAAGTTTCAGCACGACCACTAAAACCTGTTGACCCGTCTGCTGAATTTAACAGACTCCGCAATATTGGCTCTTATGGCAAGATAATTTATGCCGACACCTCTTTGCGTGAGAGAAAATCATTATCCCCAGACCGCGTATTTACTCAAGAAAAGCAAGTCAAACAATCAAATAATCTAAATATCAATGGAGAACCTATAGTTACCGAAATCTCACAAAATAATACACCAAGCTCTATTGAAAAAATCAGTCCCCGATGGCAAGTAGAAACTAAAATTAACAAACCTGTAGCCCTAGCTAATAGCTACTTGTCGCAAGAAAGCCAAATCCTTCAAGAGCGCAAAACTCGTTACTTAACAGTGGGAGAGTTTGCTAGTGGGGTTTTAGTAACACCTGCGGTCAAACAACAAACCGATACCAGAAACGACAGACAACAAACCTCGCACGGCAGACGCTTTGTAGCTAAACTCACTGAAGATTTGCATGACAATAACGGTGATGTGGCCATACCATCTGGCAGTTTGTTAGCTGTTGAGGTCGTGTCAGTCGATGGTGGCAGTTACGCCCAGGTACAAGTTACTAGCATTATCAAGGATAAAACTGAATATCCCATTTCTATTGGTGCAATCTCTGTTCACGGGGAAGGTGCTAAACCCTTAATCGCTAAGAAATTTCAGAATAAAGGTGGCGAAATTGCACAGTATGACCTGACTGTTGGATTGATTGGGGGATTGGGTAAAGTTGGTGAGATTATCAATCAGCCTGATTCACAGAGTTCTATCCAAAATTCTTCTATTGGCAGCTTTAGCAGTTCGGTTACACAAAACAGTCGGCGTAATATCACTGGTGCATTCTTAGAAGGTGCTTTTGGCAACTTGACTGATATTGTTGGTAATCGGGCTGAACGTTCTACTCAAGAAATCCTTGCTCGTCCGAATGTCTGGTACATACCCCAGGGAACGAAAGTCACCTTTTTAGTAAACCGGACACTGGAGCTGCCATGACATGAAAAACTTACTTGTAGGAATGGCGATCGCGGTCGCTTGCTTTTATCCAATAGACACAATTGCCGCGCCTGTAGTCCGTGTAATTAAACAAACTCAAGCTAATGGTGAATCTGCCACACTTCAAACTATTAACGTCTGGAATGGTCACGGGGTTAGTATTTCGTTCTACAAAGTTGGAGAAACAATTCAAAGGGTTTGGCTAGACGACCCCTCTCAAATTCTGATTGATACTGATGGCTGTTTGGAAGGCATCGACCAAAATTGTCAAAACAATAGTGCGGGGTTAATTCACCTGCGACGTATCAAAAAAGTCAACATTCCAGGCTTACCGCAAACACCAAGCACTCTGCTGACGATCATCACGCAAACATCCAGTGGTGAACGCAAGGTTTACAGTTTTCGAGTAGCTATAAATAACGGCAAGCCTCAATATAGCCAAGTAGTAATAAAAAATGATGTTGCAGTTGAACAACAGAAAGTATTTATTCCCCAGTTTCAACCATTAGTAAACACTTTTAAAACTACACGCAATATCAAAAATGGCATAGCTGTTGCAATTCAGAATAAATGGATTAATTCTAATGATCAATTACATCAGCGTTTAGAACAGTTAATTAACTATTTACAACAAGGCGATGAACTATCAATTGCTGCTGAAAAAGCATCCGTCTCTATGGAATTGGTGAACAAACTGATTAGTGTTGGTACTAATTCTCAAAACTAATAAAGGAAATAAAATCATGAAAACAGAGAAGCAATCGCTAATTACTGACAGCGCAATACGCTACTTAATATTGTTTGGTTTGTTGGGTGGGCTATTCATTCATAGCTTTGTGAAATATGGGCTTTTAAATCAGGTTGTAGGGTTGATGATCCCCAAAGCCACTGCTGAAGTTCCAGTTATTAAGTCTTTAAATGGCTTCTTACCAGATTGGTCACGGCTGAAATTCAGCGACATGATAATTAGTGAAAGTGGCAGTGTTACTTTTCCAGGTAGTACAGGCAATGAAACAAGAATCTGGCAAGCTGGACAGAGTATTGCTGAATTTCTAGAGCTAGGTGATTTTGAAGAGTCCGAGATGAACCTAGAACAACTTCAAATATCATCAATAGCTCAAGCATTAAATATTAATTTAGACAGTTTTAAACTTTCAGACTTTGATTTAGTCAAATGGCAAACTCTACCTGATTTAGTCAATGCCATTCCTGAACTGGGAAATTTAAACATTCAAGATGTTATTCCGATTCGAGATTTTTTGCAACAAGTTGGAATTAGTTATGACTCAGGACGTATCCAAGATGTTTTACCTTACTTGGGTTTATCAGAAATTCCCATAGGACAATATATTGATTTAAGTCTTTACAATCTTACTGATATTCCAGGTCTACAAAATACACCAATTAATAAATTCAATAACTGGCAAGATAGCACAATTAATGGAGTACCAGGATTGACTTACCTGACATGGGATAATCTGCCTGGACTCAACACTCTTAACCTATCATTTATTGGGAAGGTAGACTTACCTTTGAGAGAAATTGAAGCGAATCGCACTCGTTCCATTTCTGGTAGCTATCAAGAAGGTTTCAATGTTCCATGTCTGCAAAATGATTGCGCCCACTTTGAAGCTTCAGGGCTTGGCAAGACTACAGGTGTGCAGTGGATATCTGGTAAATATCAACAAGTTCGAGGTGGCTTTGGGATTCTTAAAGCCTTGAATGGAGGGAAAGAGCCTACAGGCAGAAATCCTTTTGGGACTGCTTTTAAACAAGTAGTTTGGGAAGTTAATGAAGCAGAAGGTAGTGTCCAAACTACTATGTTTTTCCGCATCTGCAAAAGAATTCCTTTCATTGGTCGTACTTGCTCTCCTTATTTTATTGGCCCTGTCCCATTCATTAAATACCAAGAAGAAGACCCCATTATTTTCGGTCAGCCCAATACTTTACCCCAATGAGCAAGAATCAAGTAACTTCTACAAATAGTCAGCCATTTCGTTTTGAACAGCTACAAAACCCTCATGACAGTATTGGAAGGTACACTCATCATTTATTTACACCAAACGGATTAGCTGTTGTAAGTATGTTGGCTGCTTATATTTTGATGAGAGTAGTTTTTGGTGATGGCTCTAACAAGAAAAAGATTGCTACCAGTTATTGGGGAGGAGCTAAAGAAACTGCTACAGCTAAGAAAAAAGCACTGAAACAAATAGCTTTACCAAAATGTGATAGTGCTGCACTTTATATTGGTAAGCATAAATTCAAGGGTACTAACCAAGAAAAAAACGCTGGCACTACTTTTTATATCCCGGAAGTGCAAAGGGGAACAGCAGCTATTGGCGCTCCAGGCAGTGGTAAAACATTCAGCGCTATTAACCCCGCAATTTACTCTGCCATCGACCAAGGATTTCCGATAATTGCTTACGATTTCAAGTATCCATCACAAGCTAAAATAGCTGCTTATGCTAAAAGTCAGGGCTATGATGTTCACATTTTTGCTCCGGGCTTTCCTGAGTCTGAAGTTTGTAATCCACTGGACTTTTTACGAGACAGTAGTGATGCGGAAACAGCTAGACAAATCGCCACTGTAATTAATAAAAACTTTCGCATCCTTAGTAATAGCAATGAAGATGGTTTCTTTGCTCCCGCCGGTGATCA
>NZ_JBGTFY010000127.1:0-6618 GCF_041747015.1 Nostoc sp. | reverse complement strand
TGTACGATTAGTAATTATGTTCATAGCAAAGGTTTGGCTATGAAAGAGTTTTAGGCTTAAAGTTGTTTTCTTCTGTAAAATTCGCCAACAGTATCAAAACTGTGCAAGACCTTTAATCTAGTCTCAAAACAGAGATTATTGTGGTCTCAAGCGTTTAGTATTGTGGGTCGCTACAATTAATTATCTCTGGATGCAAACCTGGAGGACGAGCGATCGCCCACTTCAATTAGTGGTTGACTGGAGTTCATCTGTTGCAGCCCTTCTAAAATTCCGGGAACGGTTGAATGCAGCGCTTGGTGAACTGCATCGAGTTGCCTCGGATCTGGCTGATGCGTCCATTCATTCATAAAAAACTTTTTCACCTCGAGCGACAACACGCAAGCTGAACGCGGAAAGTGCTGGTGAATCCATCGTGCAAAGTGTCCACCTGTAAATTTCACGTTCTCGCGCACATCCAGTCGCCGCCCCAGAAAGTCAAATTGACGTAACTCGACCAAGACTCGATCAATTATGGGAAACCAATAAGCGCGATCAAGTGTTTTTGTGCCGAGATTAATCTCAGGATTGTCGTAGGCACAAGCCGCTTGACCATCGCGACAGTGATTGTACGTATGCAAATCCAAAATCACAAAGCGCCCAAACCGATGCTCTAAATCGCGGCACACTTGCCCTAGCTCAGCGTAAAACGAATCGTATTGCGCTAGCGATCGCGCGATCAGCGCTTCAGGTAGCGGTTGATTCCAGACCTGTAGCCCCCACGCCTCTTGCGGCTCTCGATAAATTGCTTTCTCACGTGGACGATTTAGATCGAATTCAAAGCGTGATCGCTGCACGATTAGTCGAGTCTGAGCAATCCCAGTCCATTGGGCAGTAAAGGGATCTTCTTCCCGTCGCCGATTGCTGTGGTCTAAGGCAAGATGGAGTGCCACTTCCTCACGCACCACATAACCATCATGAATAGCTGTCGCAACAACTGGTTGATTCCCGATCGTCCACAGCCAAGGGTGTGATGAATCAATTAGGTAGTACAAATTCGTTACCTTACTCACCCGCACTACTCCACTCTAATATTGTGGATTCAGGTTGATGCAGGAACGATTCCACCTGCGCCTCTAGCCGATCACACGCGGCTCGTACCAGTGCTAATCCATCATCTCTCGTCAGTTTATCCGTATCAGGAGCGAATTGCTCCAAGATCTTGGCTTCAGTCGTCTGATAAAGGTGTTCGGAATCAGCAGTACGAATCGTGGTTCGGAGCCGTTCGAGATAGGCAGATCCATCCGATTGATCTGCAATGACAAATTGCAGCAAAGAATCAAGGTAGGTTTTCACTCCAGTATGCTTCACCCCCTCAGTCGCAGCAGCATATAACAGTTCACCATTGAGATACGTGAATTCTGGCACCACAAGCTGCTGGTCTTGGACTTCAAATGTATGAACTCCAGCAGATGGGCGCACTGTAAGACTTTCTCGCCGCACGCGATCCGCAGCACTGTAGACCAAAGCCGCGATCGATAAAATCACATCGGGATAATTGCCATCAGTTTGACGCAGTTCGATCGTGCCGTGTCCATTTAATCGTACCGGATTCCAAGCTGATTTCAGCAAGCTCCCACCGGATGCGAGAAATTGCGATCGCTCAACTTCTGTGCGATCCAGTGCAGCCAGCCACGCATAGTAGCGCTGGAACTGCTGTTCTACCAACTGCTCTACACTATCGGCATAGGGGTGCAGCGCTCCGACTTCGGGTAAGTGGGTGTAAACGCCTTCCCATCCAAAGGTTTGATTCCCACGATAGTGAACAGTACGCGCCGCTAACCCAAACACTTTGCCTTCGTAAAATGGGCAAGCGCGCGACAGCGCAATGATAGCCGCATCCATTGCCGTTGCTAAATTATACAGATTTACAACTTCAGCCCGTGCTTCGGGTGAAACTTGATAAGACACCCCGACTTGGGGATCGATCGCGCCTTGGGGTAACTCTAGATGCAGATGGGTGCCAATGCATCGACCGGCATCAAGAAAGCGATCATAGCCCACGGTGCGAGCCTGAATGTGATAGTTCGGCTCATCGCGAATCGTCGGAAACAGATGCAGCGGATATTGTGAAAGCGGGTAAAGCCTTAGTTCTAGGTGTTTTGCAGCTAGTAGTAGAATTTGCAGATTTTGCAGATAGAAGTCAGCGAGTTCTGACACTCCATTTGCAGGATCGGTGTTGATCTCGATCATGCTTTTGATGAACTCTGGCGTAAAGTTTTCCGGATTGCGTCCTTGAGTTTGAGCGAGATCGTGACAACCCTGCAATAGCTCATCGGCGCGATCGGTTATAACCCCTTCTGCATCGACAATAAAAAACTCCTGCTCTAGCCCAATTCGGCGATTAACGTTGTTGCTCATAACTTAGACTGTCTACTGAGGGGCTGTCACCGACTGCATGAATGTTTTGGTGCGAGAAGGTTGTCTGGTAGTATGACCGAACTGAATCCCTCAGTACCTCTATCGATTGAAAGAGAGAAAACGCAAAGTGATGGTTTCAAGATAAACAGGTATAGATTGCAGCCTAAGAGAATGTATGAGAAGTATAGAATGTGACTGATGGGTTTGCGGGTTGTGTTGCAAAAAATAGTAGGGTGAAATAATTTTAGAGAAAATCATTTTGCCTGTATCAGATGAATCCCAAAGCCCATTTAAGTAGCGACACTATCAACCAGAAGTCATCCTGGTTTGTGTGCGTTGGGAGCTTGCGATATCCACTCTCTTACAGAAATTTAGAAGCAATGATGACGGAAAGAGGGTTAAATGTTGACCACACAGTAGTGTAGTACAGATGGGTTCAAGTTTACGCTCCGAGCTTAGAGCAAAAATGCCGTCCACACTTACACTCTAACAATGACTCGTGGCGTGTAGATGAAACTTACATTTGGGTTCTATAGGGATGCGGGAGTAGTCATTTTCTGTGATGGTTCGGCTCACAATCATCTAGAGCAACAAGAACAAGACCGAATTGACCGCGACAATCTTAGAGATGCTACTGGGTACTAGGTCCTTACCCTCCGTTATGACGAAGACTGACAAGCTGAGTTAACGAAGCTATCTTCCTGGCTCTAAGCTGAGAAGTGAGCGCACTTACGAGCGCTTCTCCTTGACTTTAACTAAGCTAATGTACATTCAAATCACAATCTTAAAAGCTGTGCAGCAACCTAGTGCTTGGGTCGCCATTGCAATTGCTCCCGCAAGCGTAAGAAAAAGTGACGCGCTATTTTTAGCGCCTCTTGATACTCAGCTTCACTTGTATGCTCCGACCAACCTCGCTTTGTCTGTTCCTTAACAAACCCAAACACCGCCGCGTGAATCAGGGCAGAATTATTAGCGAAATTGGGTTCATGACCTTTATCCAACACTCTTTGGATTGCTTCAGTAAGTAAGGCAACGGGATTTTCTACTAAAGAACGTCCCGAAACTCCATCTCTGACTAAATTGCGCTGCCTGAATATATCGTTTACTAAACCACGCACGAGCGCTCCATAACGTGCCTGCATATCCAGTTTGGCTTTATCAGGACGAGCAACGCGATCACAATGAGGAATATCAACTTCGGAACTTGCAATTTCTGCTTCCAATCCTTTGAGAAACAAGTCATAGGCGGCAGGTGGGAAAGTGTCTTTAAGCCTGACAACACCCACGACAATTTCTCCCGATTCGTCCAGGCTCATACCGCGCTGCTGCAACACGATTTGTTTTTTGTAATCGAGATAGGAGACTAACTTTTGGTCGATCAGGATTTGCCAATCTAAGCCGACGTGCTGAAGAAAGTTAGCATCAGGTATCTCGTTCTGGATGCGGCTAGTCAGCTTAACTTCTATGCCACTTGGGATATCGTTCCAAGCCGGGGTAATTTGCACATTTTTATTGTCAAGTACCGCCTCAACTTTTACTTGGTAGGTTCTAGCACTTCTGATTTCATGCAATGAGGATGCGATCGCAGCTACCTGAGAAGCCCAAGGCAATGCTGGTGTTGATTTGAGTTCACCGCTAGGTAATGGGCGATCTATTTTATTTTCTGTTGCTCTTTCACCATTACCGTTGTAAATGCCATTTTCTGGTTCTGTTGATAAGCTGCCTGTAGAACGCAGTTCATCAATTAGTGAAAACTTGGGGGGCGATGATTCAGGGATTGCAACTGGTACGCGCAGTTCGAGTATGTCTCCTGGTTTAACTTTCAGGGTGTTTGACAATTTCAGTACCGTTTCTCCAGCTTCATAAGCTGCCGTCAACACTGGTCGAATAGGCTGCTCTGTTGGCGTACTTTTGATTGCCTCCGCAACTGCACCTTGTAAAAACTTCTCAAACAGTTCCCGCAGTTCTAAAGCGCTGTGGGTGACAATAACTGCCCAGTTTGGATGATTGAGTTCGGGATATTTTGATGGGGCAAGTTCGGGTACTTTTCGCAAAGCCCTTCCCCATTCTTGTTCGGCTGGGGACATGGACTTAAAGACGCACAAGCAGCAAGAAACGGATATCCACTTATGGTCAAAGCCAACGCCGAGCATTCCGCAGTGGACTATCACCCAATAACCTTCGTTATAGAATTGTTCTAGTAAAGCACTTGCTCTCCCCGCCAAGTCATATTGCTCATGTTCGGAGTGAATTGCTAATACTTTTCCCTCAAGCATCGGAAAATTATCGGTCAATAACTTGGTTACACGATGAACGTGAGGAATATTGAGCGCTCTAACTAACATAGCGTGAGGTTGACCCGTTTTAGAGCGCTTGGAAAGTAATACCTGCACTGCCATATCTAAAACAGGTAGAGAAAAAGAGTCGGCAAATAAAATTTGGCGAAACCAATTTCTTTGAGTCTGGGCTTTGAGAATGAATTGCTCAAGATCGTACTCAACTTCGCACCCATCTTCCGCAATTAAAAAAGCTGTGCTGGTTGCTTCCTTATAAATGAGCTTTTTAATTGGAGATGGAGATAGCCGCCAAGCATCTTGAAGCGTAAATTCGTAATCAGCAATGGGTGCATAGTGGAGTACAGAACGTCCTAGCTCGTCAAGGGTCTCTACTTCCTCGTAGCGCACATTCGGCAACGGTTGACTATCCGAGCGGAACTTTGAACCAGTAAAGTAACATAGCAGCGACTCGGAGAAATAGCTAGAAATTGTCCGGTAGGAATTAGCAGCACTAAAATGAGCTTCATCAATTATTAGTGCGCCTACCTGGGTTGGTTCAATATCTCCTCGCCCTACCAAGTTAAGAACAAACTGACGATTGCCGACCAGCATATCAGCCTCTTGCATTGCAAAGGCATAGCTATTGAAGTCGGTTGCGTCTAATTCCACAATTTGCGGCGGTGGCACACCTGGTAGCAGCACTTCTAGAGAGTAGAGCAACCATTCTTGATATATTGGACGATGCTTTGAATCTGTTGGAAAATCTTTGAGAAAACGCGCGCGGAGGGTACAATTGTCTGACAAAAACAAAGCCTGCTTCCCGGACATCCAGGGTGCAAGTATGTATGGGGCGATCGCTTCGACTAAAGTTTTGCCTGTGCCAACACCTGCTAGGATCAGCGCTGCTTGCCGATAACTACCCTGCAACTCACCTCTACAGGCTTTTTGGTAGATCGCTAATAATGCTTCCACTTGATGCGGATAGAGCTTGGTTTGCCCTGAAGTTATCCGTGTCAACACCAAGTCGTGGTAGTTAAGGAAGTAATTGTCGTTCATGGCTGCTGAGTTTTGTTGGATTTACGACGATTGCAGTTTCTACACAAGGCTTGAGCATTCCAGGCTTCTGTTGAGCCACCTTTTGAATAAGCAGTTGTTAGAGTCGAGGGCTGGTATTATCCAGCGCCCCTCTCTGTTAGATCCGAGCGTGCGACTTTCACTGCACTCGGCTCTCGATTCAATTAGGCAGTGCCTTTTGCTCATGTGCAAATAATCATGGCATGACTCATGTAGAGCCTCCAGATTATTAAATTTCCAGTTGTGGTGGTTTCCATCCTTATGATGCAAGTGAACTCGCTCCTCGGAAGTAGTCTTTAATCCACATCTGGCACATGAATGGTTTTGTCTTTTTAGGACTTTAGAGGTATTACCGTCATAGAGCTTACTGTTACGTTCGCTCCAATAGGTCAAATCGCCGTCATAGGGTGATTTATTCCCTTGGACGTTGCTGTGTTTGTTTTCGGCATAGGGAATTGCTGGAAAAGCTTTGTCTAACAATTTCTTGCTAGAGTAACGATTCTGTTTAGATTCCTTGTTAAATACCTTGAACGCTCTTGTTTCAATGTGAAATAAGGAGTTTCTAGACCCATCCATTTTGCAGTAGCGGTGGTAATTACGCCATCCTCTAACTATTGGTGCAAGCTTTTCGGCTTTCACCTTAGCGCCATAGTTTGAGTTGTTGACGATGTGTTTTACTTTTTTACGGAAGGCTTTAAAATTGTCCACTGAAGGAACGCATCTAAATTTTCCGTTGCTTTGCACTTTGAAGTGGTTGAACTAAGCAATTCTCTCACGAGAACCCCTCGTCTTCAAAACGGTACGTGAAACTTTCGCTTCATACCGCTCCTCTTTTATCTGATTCTTATCATGAATACCTCGATTGAGTGAG
>NZ_JBGTFY010000126.1:0-15127 GCF_041747015.1 Nostoc sp. | reverse complement strand
AATGAGAAATTGAGCAGATTAATTGTTTCCCTCGCCCTGTTTTTTTGGCAGCATTGTAATTATCTAACTCATTTAAAAATGTTTCAACTTGAGTTTTAACTGACGGCTCTTGATTGGTGCCTGGTAACATCACAACTCGTTTTACCCAAAGCCTTAAATCATCCCAACCATCAGGCAATTCATATTGAGAAATTATCGGAGAAATTAAGGTTGTCAAATAGTCAATGACTTGCTGACAAGCTTCACGTACATCTTCAATACCTGGATGATGTTCTAAATATTTAGCTGCTAGATAATACCATTCATAAGGAACTCCCCCAGTATTTCCCTTTAATTTGTTTTCTTTGAGACTTTCATTAATGCGTTGAATTTCTCTAATTTGGGGTAAATATTCTGCTAAATTCCAAAACTCTGCAACTTTGTGAGTTAAATCAAAATCGGGAACTGCTGGCAGCTTTTTATCTTTTTTACGAGCAGAATCAATGCGATTAACTGTCTCTTCCCAAATCTTCCGGCTAACTAAATCACCAAATTCTGCTATTCGGTCAATGCGGATATCATCTTCAAATTTAAAATCATAATCAGCAGATAAAACATTTTGTTGCTGAAACTTATTCAGATTTTCGCTGCGACTTTTAGCGACAGAGCCTTTATTAGGGTTTAAGATGCGTAATGTAGCATCTAAAGCTACTTTTATTAAACCTATATCGTCAAAAAATAAGTTGTAATATTCAGCATATTTCATGCCTTTGCCATCTCTACCAAATCCCGTTTGTCTGAGGCGTAATTGACCCGCACAAAGCGATTTAATACTGTTAACTACACGGTCTGGTAAATCTTCCGGCGAGATAGCTGGAGCATTACGCGAAGCCAAGTAAATCACGCCTGTTGGCAGATATAACAAAGGTTCATAATATGTATCCTCATCGGTATTGAGACTAGTATGAGCCTGAATTAAAGCATTATTCACCACATTAGTTAAAACACCACGATTCTCAGCAATGCTGTGATAGGTAAATTTTAATTGTCCATCACTGAGGCTGTGGAGAATTCCATTTAATGTCTGGTGTTCTGCATCTTGAGGATGTTTAATAACTGAGGAAAGTAAATCAGCTAAACAAGTTAAATCAGCAAGACATATCAGGATATAATCATCAATTATTGGCTGTAAACCATACTCAGAAACATTGAGATTTGTATCATTTCGACGCTGGGCATTGTAGGCAATAAATAACAAATCATCTCGATATTCTTGCCATGCTGTTGGTTCATCAGGACTAACAAATTTATCAAGACCTAATTCACAGACTATAACATCTATAATTTCGCGGTGGGCATCTACAGATAACTTGCGAATGTCTTGTTCTTTATCTTGGCTAATTTCTTTATAATTATCTGGCATTTTAGGAAATAGCCGATAATCAAACTTCTCAAAATCATGTAAAATAAACCCAGCAATTAATAACCGTCTTTCTTGTTGTTGAATTACCCTTTTTGCAGTGGTATCAAGTTTATTTAGACAACGTTCTATTAAATTAGCTGGTAGTAAACCATTGAGTAAATGAGTATTTAAAGATTGATCACCTGCATTTCTTCGATCAAGCTTTTTCGGTTCTTTTATTTTGTGACTTTTTCCTAAATTATTTTTGTGGAAATTCTCTATCTCCTTTTCTCTCTTTTTATCAAGATAATCAAAAAATTTACCACCTTTGGCTGTAACTCCAACTGCTACCCGTAAAAGATTGGGTAAAACGTAATCACTAAATTGCTGCATAATTAAATCATCGTCATTTTCTGATTTAATTGCATCTTGCAGTAACTTGAGGGTTAAGAGTTCTGCTGATTGTGTTTCGACTTTTAGATTAGATGTTTCTTGAAAATCAGAATCATCTCCAGACATCCAATCATCATCTGATAGTTCAGAAATTGAATCATTTTCGGTTTCTGCTTCTAAGAGTGATAATTGTTGATATTCATCTGATTTTTTACTTTTTTTAGCCATCTTCTTCACTCAATGAGATTAAATAAGAGTTGATTTGTCTGACGTAAAGTGGATATTGCTGTAAAGCAAAACTAATTGCTCTGAAAACTTGATTTGGATCTATATCATCATATTCATAAACTAGGTGCTTTATTAGCCCTTCTGATAGTGCTAACTGTTTTGCTAATTCTGGTGTGATTACGTCATATTTAGCGAGTTTTATGAAAGATTCAAAATTAGTATTATCATTTCCAGGATTTAGTTTTGATAAGATGTGGTGATTGATATCTATTGCGGTTTGAGTTATTAGATGTAAAAGTCTTTCTGCAAGAAGTTGTTGAAAATAATCAGCCAAGAAATCATCAAGGCTTATAGAACTAAAATTTTCTAGGGTCTGGTAATATTTGCTGATTAATCTTATCTTGGCTAAAACTAGTTCATCTATATTCATTTTTGAATTCCAAATATTTATTCAAATCCTTCTAGCAATTTAGCAACTTGTTCTGGATCTGGAAGTTGATTTTTTAGTTCTTGCGGTAATTTAGAAACTATTTGGTAAGTTGCAACACCAATTGGTTTATTAGATTCCTTTAGTGCATATTCAACAATAGTTCTCTGTTTGGATTTACAAAGGATAATGCCAATAGAAGGATTTTCATCTGGTAGCTTTACCGTGTTATCTAAAACAGCTAAATAAAACTGCATTTTGCCAACATATTCAGGTAAAAACTTACCAATTTTTAATTCTATTGCCACCAAACACTTTAAACGGCGATGATATAATAGGATATCTATAAAATATTCTTCATCATCAACTTCTAAACGATATTGGCTACCAATAAAGGCAAATATTCCACCCATTTCTTGTAAGAAAGGTTGAACTTTTGCTAAAATTGACTCTTCTAGCTGTCGTTCGCTGTGTTCATCTGCTAATTCCAAAAAATCAAAAGTATATTCATCTTTAACTGCTAGCTTTAATTGGTTACGTATTTCTGCTGAAATACTTTGATCAAAATTAGTTTGATTAAGCAGAGTTTTTTCATAAGTTTGATTTTCAATTTGGTGAATCAAAACGTTTTTTGTCCAGCCAAAGTTCCGAGTCATTCTAATATAAAACTCTCGTTCTAAGTCATCTTTGCATTTTTCTAAAATGGCTAAATTGTGAGTCCATCCAATTTCTGCAACCATTGGTTGCAGTTTTTCCTTTTGGCTATATGTGACGTAAAAGTTCCGCATATTCCAGATATTTCGGGCGGAAAATCCACTAATACCAGGAAACTCTGCTTGCAAGTCTTTTGCTAGCTTTTCTACTACTGATTTACCCCAACTAGCATCCTGTTGTTTGATAACAATCATCTGCCCAATATCCCAATACAGGTTAATCATTTCCCGATTAACTGCCTTTAATGCTTCGTACTGGGCTGAACGAATCCGTTGTTGTACTTCCATAAGTAAATGTGTGTAATCGTCAGAAATGGAATTACTCATAATGAAAATAATTTATTTCTTCATGGTTTAGGCATTTAGTTTTTTATTTCAGCGCGTTACGCTATCGCTAATGGACTTTCACTAGCTATAGTTCTTGTTCATTCATATTGAGTTTTTCTAAAAATGTAAAAATTAATACTAAGCTTAGGCAAGTATTATTTACGAGTTACAGTTGGCATCTCCATTTGGAGAATAAGGGTTTTGAAGATGTTCTAAATCCTCTTTTCTAGAAAAACGATACTCCAACTCACGCACTTTTCTGACCAACCAATCAATTGATTCGGCATTTTCCAAATCCTGTATCTTTATTTCTTGATTTTGTTGTTCCACAGCACTAATACGGTAATGATGCTTAGAAATCTCGTTTAGTACAAGTGTATTTAATAAGTGCTGATTGTTGTTGATTAATTGCTGGATCTCGTTTATACCGGCAGTCGATCTCATATTGGTGAGGTAGGAGTCAGTATTCCGGTCTAGCATTTTACATTTTCCTTTATACATAGGGTTGCTCCCAGTATATCTTTTTTGTTTTTACTAGACCAGGGAATTTTTAACTTCATGCCAATTAATTAAAGGGTCTAATCTCATAGTAGTGATTGTGTGACCATTGGTGTTTATGTTTGACAATTAGCCTCTATTATGATAATTTCGTATTCTCAGGGTAATTCACCCCCTATTAGGGATTGAAACACACAGTCACTTCTAGCTGATAGCTTGTTTTCTACCCTGTAGCTTAAATAATTTAAGCAATTTAAATAAATCCCTATTAGGGATCTCAACATTGCGCTATCCATATCTCATCCCCTTTACTCTTAAACCAATGTGTCAAGGTATCTAGCAATAGTGCAGACTGCCCGAAGGCAATGCAGTATGGTGGTGTATTATCTAAAACACTATATTGGTCACTAATTGGGTAAATCTGAAAGTGCATTGGCAATCGTCCTTGCTGACGTACTCTCTCTAAGGGAAAAGGCAGCAGATAACTAACTAATGCCTGTTTCTTCAATTGCTTGTTAATTTCACTAATCCAATAGTTTGCAGGTTGCCAAACCTGAATACCCAACAACACCTGCACATCCCAAGTATCAGCAAAGGGTTTCAAGTCGCCAGGATAAGTAAATTTCCAATCTAGTCTTTCTTCTCGATAGCGAAGTAATTTCATAAATCCTAGACAGTTTTTAAATCTGCCTTTGGGAATAACTGTATCTGTGCGTTCTGCTGTCGCTTCTCGCAGTCGTTCAAATTCTGTCCCCTTCATCGGTTCAATTTCCAAGTTGCTGAGAATTCCGGGTAAATCGTAGGTTTTGAACTTATCAGCCTCATTTTTCTCTGTAGTGTCGTAAATTCCACACAGTAAAGGACTCTTACCCCGAAAACTCACAGCCTCCTCTAAAATAGGATTTCCCTTATCTGTTCCTGAAAGTTCGTGCCATTTTTCTTCCCATTGTTTGCTACGGACAAACGCTGCTTTAAGACTGGCTTTTCTTTTGTCAGTGCTGAAAACTATCTCACAATCTTTCTTTAGTGCTTCCTGACTACCTGCTGCATATTGCTGTTTAATATTAGGATGTCCTAACTGTCGAACCAGTCGCATAGATTGAACAACACCCCATCTAAAGTAATAGCCTGTAAAATCATTAATTTTGCGGTATTTATCCCTAATCTGATCGTGAAAAAATGGACGTTCATAAACTTCGCCTGACTTCAATGGTGCTGCTTCATCCTTCTCATCTTTTTCAAAAAGCCTTTTCACCAAAAATTCAGGGACAAGTGCATAAGCAGTAAAGTTAGTAAAATTAATCTGCTGTCCGTCACGTTCATAACCATCATGTCGTCCCAGTCTGCCTAAACGCTGTATAAAATTCCCCCCATCTGCTGATTCAAAAAACAAAAAATTTATTTTGAAATCTACACCAACATCAATAGTGCTAGTTCCTAAAATTAAGTCAGCATCAAGGAATTCTTCTTTAGTTTTTTTCCCAGTTAAACCAGTGTTTTCTTTAACTGTGAAATTACATGGCTGAAGAAAAGTTTTGAAAAAATCAGTTAACCGCTTCACAGATGCAATGGAGTTAAGAATAATTGCACCTTTGCTACCTGGATGCTTTTGCAAATGACTTAAAATCAATTCTGAATTATTTTTTAACCAAGTTTCAGATGCTTTGGATGTAGATTCTAAATCGATAAATTGCAATGATATTTTCCACGTAACTTTTCGCCAACCTTGGGTTTCTAGCTGCTGACACTCAGCAAGATTATTAGGAAAATGATACTTCTTTTTATCAAGTGGGTTAATTTCATGGCAGCGAAAATTTGCTAACTTAAGCCTTTCAATTAATTGCGGGTTTGGTGTGGCAGAAAGAAATAAAAACTTTTTACGCCTGTTAGTGTGACGAATCAATAGCATTGTGTTGATTACACTGACGATTTGTGGTGCTTGGAATACGTGGAACTCATCAAATATAATGAGATTAAACCTCTTATCGATTCGATTCCAAAGCTTATCAGGACTATCTTTAGAAAATAAATATGCACCATAATGTAGGTAGTGAAAAATATCAGGATTGGTAAGTAAAATATCCGATTGTGCAGTTCGAGTTTCTAAGGCTGCACCTTTTTTCAAACTTTCTTCTTCAGCATAAATTTCTAATTCTTGCCCACTTAATCGATTAACACGCGGTTTATGTTCAGGCTGAAATTGCTCAATATATCCTCTAATTTGCTTTTCTTGATCTCTGGCGAGTTCGTTAGTGGGATATAGCCCTAAAACAGGAGAGTGTCTTTGCAAAATATCCAGGTATCCGGCGAGACTTTTACCATCGCCAGTCATCGCAGTGTTGAACACTACATCAATATTTGGATCGCGCAAGGCTTCTAAAGTTGCGGCTTGATGCCAAGAAAGCAACCAATCTTTAGGTAATTTCACCCCGTCAGGTGTCGGGACGGTTTGCGAATAAACAGGCTTGAGAGTAATATGGTATGCTTCTGTCATTTGTCTTTTCTCTCCACTTCAATATCCTGATATTCCTGAATACTTCCTTGTCGAATCATCCATAATTTACCAGTCACATCTGCTGCTTCAAGCCCCGCAATTAGAGTTTCTGTAACTGTACTATAATCTTCAAAAGTAGGACGCGGTGGTAAACGAATGACTATAATTCCTGTATAGTGAGAAGGATTATATTTAAGACGATTTCCAAATCCTCTATCTATCGTTATTAAACATCTATTCTCACTGCGACAAATATCAATTAATTCCTCATCATGAGTTGAAATTAAACCTTGTTCTCGGACAGTGGCAACATCATGTCCTGCAAGACGCAATAATGTAACTACTCGCAGACTACCAAGATTTTCATCAAGTTTAATATTCACTTTTTTGATTCCTTTTGCAATCCTAAAGGAATTTCTACATAGCTATCTCTTGTCATCTCCGCAGCGTATGCAATACAGGCTAGAATATCTTCTCGTTCCAAACCGGGATATTCTTCTAAAATTGTCTCTATTTTTTCTCCACTTGCCAGAAGGTCAAGAATCAGGGAAACCCATATACGATGACCTTTAATACAAGGTTTACCGAAACAAATATTTGGATCAATGGAAATTCGGGATAGTAAATCGTTTTTAGTCATTGAAGCTTCTCCAAATTTGTCGTAATTCTTCTCAATAAATCCTCTTTTCCTAATTCTATATTTGGACTTACACTTAAATAGTGTCCGTAACTAGTTGCTAAAAACTATCATGGCACGCAAAATAAAGGTTGACAAGAAAAAATACAGATAAAGTACACGGACATTTTAATGAGTCGTAAAGGTCAATCTATTACACTGTCGATATCAGAACGTGATAAAGCCGAGTTAGAAGCGATCGCTCGTGAATTCGGTATGATGTGGGGAGAAGAGCCTAACATCTCTAAGTTAATTAAAGCGATCGCTCAACGTAAGTTACTCATCGGTAACAATAACGATTGGAAAGAACCACGCATTAGGGCATTACATAGATGTATCAATGCTTTGACAGACATCGGGCAAATTGAACAAGCCCAAATCATTGCAAACTTACTTCTGGAACGCAGCGAACTATCATTACCCCTGCGAGGCGAAATTGAACGTTTCCTAGAGAATTTGCCCCCAGCTTGGCGTTTAGAAATAGATCGTTATATCTTGCGTGAACAGCCCTTTCAGCTTTCTTATCAGGATGCAGCTGGGCGTGTGTTTAATTTTACTGTTCACCATGCCAAAGTTACGCCCCACGAAAAGCGGCAATATCTTGATTGTTGGTGCGAAGAGACAGAAGGAAACTTTGATATACCAGAACTAATTCACAATTGGAGTTTACGATTAGACCGAATTACGGATGCTGCTGTAACTTTAATTTCTGGTGAGTGGCGTACTAATTTGGATGAAATAAAAGTAGAAATGCACTTATTTTCTGGCTTGGCTTTTGCCTATCAAGCCAAACCAGAAGACGATATTAATGAGTGGCTACAAGATAAAGCGCGAGTTCGGCGAGTTGTCAGGCGAATATCTAGTACATTTTGGTTTATGCGAGAAGTGATGCAGTATGCGCCAGATTGTGTAGTAATATTACCAGAAAATGTGCGCGATCGCCTTAAACAAAAACTCCGCACTCTATGCCAGTTGTACGATATCGAAATCAGCAAGTAAATCAAGTTTGCGACTCGTCAATTAAGTTTCTAACTCGCAAATCAAATTTGCAACTCGTATAAGTAGCTGAAGAGGTTGCATAGCTATATAACTAAAGCTAATAATACACTTATACTACAAAAGGGATAGGTCGAAACTATTGTGAAAGTTTTGTATCCCTATCTTTATAATTCCCAATAGCAATCTTATTTGATTCGTGAGAATTGCAAGCCCCAGATCCCCAACTTCTCAAAGAAGTCGGGGATCTTGTTTCTGCGCGTTTGATTCAGGATTGCTATATCACGCTAAATCGAAAAGCAAGATTTCTGCGCCAATGTTGGTGCTAATTTCTAGCTGTTCTTCACCATTAATTTGCACTCCATCGCCTGTTCTAAGTTCCTCGCCATTTAAATTAACTATGCCTTGCGCTATTTGTAACCAGGCATAACGATCAGGTTTGACTTGATAATTAACAACATCACCATGCTCTAAAACAGATACGTATAAATCAACATCTTGGTGAATTATTACAGCACCATTGCGCCCATCTTTAGCAGCAATTAAGCGGAGTTTGCCTTGCTTTTCTTCGAGAGGAAAAGTTTTTTGTTCATACCTTGGTGTCAATTCTTGTTGATCAGGAAGAATCCAGATTTGTAACAAGTGCAAGGCTTCAGTGGGTGAAGGATTAAATTCGCTATGGCTGATCCCAGTACCAGCACTCATAATCTGTGCGTCACCGGGGCGAATGACTGAACCAGTACCCAAGCTGTCTTTATGCTCTACAGCACCTTCTAAGACATAGGTGAGGATTTCCATGTCACGATGACTGTGGGTAGGGAATCCAGCAGCAGGGGCGATGCGATCGTCGTTAATCACTCGCAGAGAGCGAAATCCCATGCGGTTGGGATCGTAAAAACTACCAAAGGAAAATGTGTGATAACTATCGAGCCAGCCCGTTTGAGCATGACCTCGTGCATCTCTATCATGAATTAGGTGGTTAATTGTATTTTGAGACATAGATTTACCTCGCTGTTAATGAGTATTTACGATGACTATTTTAAACAGATCCAGTCGCCTTCTACTTGAGCGATCGCACCACCGGGAAATGGATCAGTTTGCGATCGGTTTGGCGCTGTAATTAAAGCCGTTAATTTTTCGATGTGTTCAAAATTGGGGGCGTCAGTCAGTATTCGCTGCAATATTTGACGCATTACGCGGCGTTGCAGCGCCAATGGTGCTTTCTGCAATACTCGACGATTTAACTGTAAGGGAAGAAGAGGAGTAAGGGAATCTTTTTCAT
This sequence comes from Nostoc sp., assembly GCF_041747015.1. Lineage (GTDB taxonomy): Bacteria > Cyanobacteriota > Cyanobacteriia > Cyanobacteriales > Nostocaceae > Nostoc. The sequence goes on along the minus strand of NZ_JBGTFY010000126.1, from coordinate 5,712 downwards.
GCCCCATGTTCCATGACATCGCCTCTTCCTGCAACTGCTGGGCAGCTTTTTCCAGATATTCCACTTCTGCTTGGAGAAGTTCTGCTGTTTGGGCTAAGGCTAATTCTACTTGGGGGTTAAAATTTTCTTGTAAATATGGTAATAACTCTTGGCGGATGCGGTTGCGGGCGTATTTTAAATCTTGATTAGTGGAATCTTCCCAAATTGGTAATTTGAACTCTTGACAAAATTGCTCTGTTTGTGTCCGAGTAATTTCTAAAAGTGGACGCACTAGCATAATGCTCGTAGTTAGAGGGCGTTGCCAAGTCAGGGCTTGTAAGCCATCAGCACCAGTACCACGAATTAAATTGTAGAGGAGAGTTTCGGCGCGATCGCTTGCGGTATGTCCTGTAACTATATGTTGATAATTATTTGCCTGAGCGATCGCACTTAAAGCTTGATAGCGCCAATCGCGTGCAGTAGCTTCACTATTTACCGGAGCGATCGCTGTTTCTAAATAAAAGGATATACCCCAAGTTTTAGCTAAGTTTTCGACATGGTTAGCATTAGCTTGGGAGTCAGAACGCCAGCGATGATCGCAGTGAGCAATACCTAAATGCCATCCCCATTTTGATTGTAAATCTAAAAGTAATTTTATTAAACATAGAGAATCCTGTCCGCCAGAAACAGCGACTAATAGCCGCTGATCGCGCTCAAATAAGTGACGCGATTTGATAGTACGATGTATTTTTGCGTGTAGAGGAGTCCATACCATTTTTGGAACTTGTCATAGTTTTTGGATTTGACTTGCAGCCACAACTTCCATATTTATTATTTGCTATTCTGTACAACAATTTCCCCTTTCTGATTAATCTTCATTGGACTCTTTGGAAAAGCTTGATTATTCAAATAGCGCATAAGTTTCACAGTCCGAAAACGCTGATCGATTTGAGGGATTCCCTGCCGATCCATGCGAACAGGAATAATTTTGCTTGATACTAAATTTCCTGCTGAGTTGAGTTTGACTTCTAAAATCATCGAATCACCAGTCTGGGCATTTGTAGATAAAGTCCGGTATCCCAGAAAGTTTCCTAAAGAATAGGCGATGATTTTTCCTTTATATATTTCCATCGCTCTCGGAACGTGAGGCCCATGTCCCAGCACTAAATCTGCTCCCGCATCAATCATTTTTCGGGCAAACTTGATCGAATTACCTCGGTTTTCTCCATAAAAAAACTCTGTTTTATTCTTAATATATAGTGCCCCCGTTCCTTCGGCTCCAGCGTGCATCGATACTATGACAATATTGGCTTTATTTTTGGCTTTTGCTATCAGTGCTTGGGCTGCTCCTAAATCATGCATAGAATTATACATTTCGTAAGGAGAAAACCCGACCATTGCTACGGGGATATTGTTAGCTTCCAAATAGAGAATTTGATTTTTATGACCTAATGTTGCAATGCCCACAGCCTCAAGATTTTTCATTGTATCTTTGAATCCTACCGGGCCAAAATCCATTGCATGGTTATTCGCCATATTCAACACATTAAAACCAGCCTCACCAAACAACCGGGCATATTTAGGTGGAGAGCGAAAAGCAAAGACTTGTCCTCGACTAATATCTTTGTCCGTATAGGGATAATTAGTTAAGCTACTTTCAAAGTTACCAAACAAAATATCAGATCCTTGCAAGTGAGTTCTCACTGACTTTGGTAATAATTGATCTTGAAAGCGGGGTAATTTGTGGCTAGGGAAATTAGTGCCGGGAATAATATCTCCAACTGCTTTGATGGTAACGGTATCTGTAAAGGTTTGTTGTTCTATTATTGATGGCGTGACTTCAGAGATGGCTGATGGAAATACCACAGGTTCGGTGGGTGTAGTAGCAGCATTTAATCGCTGTGATTGCCCAAGCCGAATCACGATTCCTATACTAATACCAAGATATAAACATACGCTGATAAAACTAAATGAGACTACTCTGCCAATACTGCGATTTGCCATTGTTCACTCCTCACACGATGGCATTAGTTTATCCTAAAAAATCTGTGTTGAGAGTGTATATTTTACTGCTAATTATATATCTGTAAGTAGAGGTGTACAGATGTATACCTCTACTCGCAAAACCGCGATCGCATGATCATCTTTTTCAGCAATATTTTTGAAACGGAGAGGGGGGGATTTGAACCCCCGTTGAGTTTCCCCAAAACGCATTTCGAGTGCGTCACCATCAACCACTCGGACACCTCTCCAGTTATTTATTCACACATTTGAATATCTATTTTAGATTTAAATGCTGTGAATTTAGGAAAATCTAATTATACCCCCATGAAATTATAGCATTTCTCTTAATCAGGCGATCGCTCTACCCCAAATCCTAAATTTTTGCTTTAGTTTGAGAATTGCTCGCATAAATGATAATCCCTAAGACTGGCAATGAGCAAAGGTGTTGCAGCTACGTCCGTCGTGATATCGCTCTGCTAAATGCCAAGGTATTATGTACTCGAACACCGTGCAGCATAAAGTCTGAGGTTTAGCATGAAAGTAGCAGTCTTCAGTACAAAAGCCTATGATCGGCAGTTTTTAGAAGCTGCAAATTCTATCTCAACGCAGGGAACCTCCGCACACCAATATCCTCACGAGTTAGTATATTTTGAACCTCGTTTAAATCGAGATACCGCCATCCTAGCCGCCGGATTTCCGGCAGTTTGCGTATTTGTGCATGACCAGGTTGATGCCCCAACTTTACAACTTCTCGCCTCACGGGGAACTCGTTTAGTTGTCCTTCGCTGTGCAGGGTTTAACAATGTAGACTTACAAGCCGCAGCAGACTTGGGGATGACTGTTGTGCGTGTTCCTGCCTATTCACCCTATGGAGTAGCAGAACACACCGTGGGATTAATTTTGTGCCTGAATCGTAAAATTCATCGTGCCCATAACCGGGTTCGAGAAGGCAATTTTTCCATAGATGGACTATTGGGATTTAATTTGCATGAGCGCACAGTGGGGATTGTCGGCACCGGCAAAATCGGTTTGATTTTAGGACAGATTATGAAGGGGTTTGGTTGTCATATATTAGCTTATGATGTTTATCGTAATCCAGAATTGGAGGCGCTAGGCGGGAAGTATGTAGAATTGCCTGAACTATTTGCTAACTCCGATATTATTTCCCTGCATTGTCCTCTGACTACCGAAACGCATCACTTAATCAACGCTGAGGCTATAAAACAGATCAAGTCAGGTGTAATGCTAATTAACACTAGCCGAGGAGCGTTGATTGATACCCAAGCAGTGATTGAGGGATTGAAGTCAGGAAAAATTGGCTATCTTGGTGTGGATGTTTACGAACAAGAATCGGAATTGTTCTTTGAGGATTTGTCTGGTGAAATTATTCAAGATGATATTTTCCAGCGCTTGACAACGTTCCCCAACGTACTAATTACTGGACACCAAGCCTTTTTTACAGCAGAAGCTCTCCACAATATTGCAGAGACAACTTTTGCTAATATTGCTGACGTTGAACAAGGTCGTGTCTGTCCAAATGAAATCCGCGCTCAACCAGAAACGGAGAGAAAATAATTTTAGTTTTTCCTAAAAGCCTCAGTCATATTTCAATTCAGCAACGCGATAAAAAGTCTGAATTAGCAAAAATGCGTAGGCGTAGCCCGTCGTAGACATCGCACATAAAAATCCGATTTGAGTCTTGGACACCTGACAAAATTTGGTATACTACTCATGCTCAGACGCTTAAGCATCGGTAAAATTTACTCAGTAGCTATGCTTGTGCTTGTCATCTGCTTTACCCTAGTAAGCGTGCATTCATGTGGGCAAACAAATATGACATCAGCACCCAAACTACTAACCGATCCATTTTTGCAACTGCCAACTGAAACCTCAGTGCGAGTAGTTTGGTTTACCGAATTTGCTGGTGTTAATCACACAGTAACCTACGGGGAAAATCTCAAACAAACTGCGAAGGCAAATACTACCAAACTCAGTCGCACTCGTGAAGACCAAGATTCAAGAGTCGCAAACCAAACCAAAGACGGCCAAGTTTATCAAAAACCCGTCCAGCGTGACATTTGGCGACATGAAGTTGAGGTGACTGGGTTAACTCCTGGTGTGCGGGTAAACTATCGGATTACGAGTGCGCTAGAAGCTGGCGAGAGCGTTAGTAGTGATGTTTTTAGCCTCGCAGCTACCCCAAAATCAGGTACATCACTAAAAATTTTGCTTACTTCAGATCATCAACTAAAACCGATGACAGCAGCAAATCTGCAAAAGGTGGTAGAGACAATTGGCAGAGTTGATGGAGTGTGGTTTGCTGGTGATTTGGTCAACGTTAGCGATCGCGCCTCAGAATGGTTTGATGATCATAGTGGTGGTGCATTGTTTCCCGGTTTACAAGGTCGTGCTAAATATGAAATGACGCACGACGGCGTTAAGACAACCTACACTGGTGGACAAATAATTCAATATGCACCCATGTTTACTTGCATTGGCAATCATGAGGTGATGGGACGATTTGATAGGACGGGAAGTTTAAACGGTGAATTTGATGATCCGATTCCTCGTGCAGTTGCTCAAAAAATCTCCCCGGACAAATCTCTAATAGATAATTCTTTTAATACTAATACTTATGAAGAGATTTTCACTCTACCAAAAAGTCAAGAGGGTGGAAAAAAGTATTATGCAGTTACCTTTGGTGATGCGCGTTTGGTGGTACTGTACATCACGAATATGTGGCGGACTCCCAGCTTGAATGCAAAGCATAAGGGTAGATATCAAGAAGCAGAAAAGGATTTAAATAATCCTGAGAATTGGGGTTATGGACAGGTTATTTATGAGCCAATTACTAAAGGTAGCAAGCAGTACAATTGGCTAGAGGCAGAACTCAACAGCCCTGAGTTTAAACAAGCAAAATACAAAGTTGTAATGTTCCATCATCCGCCCCACACTCTAGGTGATAATATAGTTCCTCCTTATACAGAACCAATACAAATAATTGAACGGGATAGCGAGAATATCAAAGCAGTGCGTTACGAATACCCCAAAGATGCAGATTATATTATCCGCGATGTTGTCCCTTTATTAGAAACGGCTAATGTGCAATTAGTATTTTATGGACATTCCCATTTGTGGAACCGCTTTGTTAGTCCCAGTGGAATGCACTTTCTGGAAACATCTAATGTGGGCAATACTTACGGTGCTGCTTGGGGTGACAGAAAGCGAGAAGTGCCAATTGGGTATCAAGAGGATTATGTTAAGCTTGGCGATCCCAATGGTTTAGAACCGATGCTGCCAACAATTGCCCCCTTGCTGGGCGAAGATGGTAAGCCGATGTCTTACATTGCGAGTAATGATATTACAGTTTTCAGTATTTTTGATACGGGGACGAGTACGATAAGTAGCTATCGCTTTGATACCCGCAAGCCTGATTCTGAAGTATTGAAGTTTGATGAGTTTAAGTTGAATTCCCAGTGACTAGCGAGTAGGTAGTTGGTGGTTTGTCAGCAACGAATGGAAATGGAATTTTTTATTCAGCTTGATTAACCAGACATAATAAAAATTGACATAATTTGTCTTTCCATTAGGGCTAATGCCACTCCAATCATTACAATAAGTGTCACCTTACCACCAGGAACAAGTGGTTGATTTACGCTATTTGAATTTTCCTGCTCTTGACGTTGCTTCCAACTCATTAACGCCGGAATAATCCCACCTAAAACTGAG
>NZ_JBGTFY010000125.1:0-11800 GCF_041747015.1 Nostoc sp. | reverse complement strand
AATTGCATTGCTTGGGGGAAGTAAGCTTCTAGGATTTCTTTCCACGGGGAATCATTATCGGCTCTTTCTCGTTCCTCGCTCATGAGTTGATTGGTGGTAAATTCATGTTCGCCATTTTTAGATAGACTCAGCACTATTTAATGTGGCGGATTACTTCGGCTACTGACCAAGCTTGAGCGATCGCACCTCTGGGTGTATGAGGTGAATCGCCATCAAAAATCTCAGAAATAGAACCAAGACAAGCGTCAAATAGGAAGTGATTTAGCAGGGGTTGCCAATCAAAAGGCAGCGATTGTTGTGGATAAAAACGTTGCCAAGCCCGAATATATGGGCCAATTAGCCAAGCCCAAACAGTTCCTTGGTGGTAGGCGCGATCGCGTTGCTCTGGGTTACCCTCATATTTCCCTTTATATTCGGGATCTCCGGGATCGAGAGTGCGAAGACCATAGGGAGTCAGCAAGCTAGCAGTTGCCAAATCTAATATTTGACACCCTTGCTGTTCAGAAAACCCACAATGATACAGCGACAGCGCCAAAACGGCATTAGGACGAATTTGAAAATTCCGGCGATCGTCCAGATCAATAGTATCGTACAGATAACCTAGCTGAGGATTCCAGAACTTTTGCAGCGAGGTTTTTACACGTTGTGCTTGTTGAGCATAACGCTGTGCTTGCTTAGTCAGACGCACTGGCTCACCAAACTCAAGCTGGCTCAAGCGCTCTGCCCACTGACTCAGCCAACATAAAGCAGAATACCACAGCGCATTGATTTCCACTGGCTTACCGTGACGGGGAGTAACGGGGTGTACCCCAATTACTACATCCATCCAGGTCAGCGCTACACCACGAGCATCCCAACTGACTAGCCCATCAATAGCATCTACCTGGATATTGAAATGTGTACCACTGACAAATGCTTTGTAGATTTGCTGTACTACGGGGAATTGCTCTGCTAAAAACTGCCAGTCTTGGGTAGCTTCCAGATAAAGTCCTAAAGTTTCAATCCACCACAGCGCCGCATCAACACTGTTATAAAACGGTTCGCCATCGACATCAGGAAAGGCATTAGGAATCAAACCGTAGCGACAGTAATGCCCAAAAGTTCGCAATACTCCTTTTGCTAGATCAAATCGCTGTGTAACTAACGTCAATCCCGGTAAGGCAATTAAGGTGTCGCGTCCCCAGTCATTAAACCAGTGATAACCAGCAATGACTGTGGGGCCTGCAATTGAGGCTCGATAGACGATAAATTGATCGCTTGCTCTGAGTAGTTGTTGCCAGATTGAGGATTGGACACTTGTACTGAGCGTTGCCGTTGGCATGGTTACTGAGCTTTGTCGTTCGCGCAGCGTCTCGTAGAGAAGTGCAGCCTCTCGTACAGAAGTATTGGGCAGGTATTGGGTATTAGATATCGGACTTTGGTAATTATCCTTCTCCTGCTCCTCTGCTCCTCTACCTCCTTCTCTCCAGCCAAAAATCTGTGAGAGCCGCTCTTGCTCTGCCTCCACGGCTTCTGCAAAGGTATCGGGGGTAAGAACACTTGGCATTGGGTCGGGAAAACCTACTCGTGCTTCTAGAGTTACCGTATCTCCTGGTTGGAGTGTGACTATCAAATAACCAGGACTGTAGAGGTCTTCTTTGTCGCCTAATCCCCGTTTCGTCTCCTCAGGCAATCCATAATTCCAGTACCAAACTGCATCTGGTTGATAATTTCCTTGTGTCCAGCGCAAGTGCCAAGGTATACCGAAATGCCCAGAATTTATTGCTTGCAGACAGACTTGCTGTTGCCCTAACACTTGTGAGAAGTGTAAATTTGGACTAACGGCTTGCTGGTGGTGAAAGTCACGTTCTGCGATCAGCAGTCGTAGCCGTAAAATTGCTGTATCACTTCCGTCATAACGATACTGGATTAGAGTCCGATGGCAAAATTGGGAGTGGTAAGTATGATTCTCTTCTCCACTCCCTACTCCCCATTCGCTACTCCCTTCCCAACCATAGGGCATCACCAATTGTCTAGTTAACTGCCAGTTATCTTGACCCCAAATCCATTTTGGAACTGGGTTAATATCAAAACCACGCAGCAGTTCGCAGCCGGTCGGCTCCATCTGACCGTTACCCCAAAAATTTGTCCCCAGTGCGACAACGCTCCCTAATACTTCTAAGCTAGCTTCTAGGTGCGAAAACAACAGAGTCCGTCCAGAAGGGGGGTTTGTAGCGGCAAACAACCAACCATGATAAGTACGTGTGCGGACATCAGAAACTGTACCACTAGCAAAACTTCCTAAGCCATTGGTAAGCAACCATTCTCTTGTATCTAAATCAAGCATTTGTTACTCAAAATCGTTATGAGTATGATATAGTCGTAACAGATCGTAATCAAACTGTGAGAGCGGGGATGGGTGAGTTTTACTTAACCCAAATTCCAACGCTACTAAACCGATAAAGGAGAATTAAGTTAATGTCCCACACTTACGGAACCGAAGGATGCCTCCGCGTTGGTCAACAAGCTCCCGATTTCACAGCAACGGCTGTGGTAGATCAGGAATTTAAGACAATCAAACTTTCCGATTATCGTGGTAAGTATGTCGTTCTGTTTTTCTACCCCCTAGACTTTACCTTTGTTTGTCCCACTGAGATCACAGCATTTAGCGATCGCCACGAAGAATTCAAGAAAATTAATACAGAAATCCTTGGGGCTTCTGTTGACAGTGAATTCTCTCACCTCTCTTGGATTCAAAGCGATCGCAAATCTGGTGGTGTCGGCGACCTGAATTATCCTCTAGTTTCCGATATCAAGAAAGAGATTAGCGCTGCTTACAACGTTCTTGACCCAGCAGCAGGTATTGCTTTGCGTGGTCTGTTCATCATCGATAAAGATGGTATCATACAGCACGCCACTATCAACAACCTAGCATTTGGTCGCAGTGTTGATGAAACCCTGCGGACATTACAAGCAATTCAGTATGTTCAGTCTCACCCCGATGAAGTTTGCCCAGCTGGTTGGCAACCTGGTGACAAGACAATGAATCCTGACCCAGTGAAGTCTAAAGTTTACTTCTCTGCTGTCTAAATTTTGTTAGCTAGCAAACTCTAATCCATCCTGTTGGAGTTGAGAGCAAAATCATTTAAAACCACAGATAAACAGAGATGCACATTAAATAACAATACGGTTCGGTTAAGGTGAATAGTCCTTAAAGATCCCCCTTAGTCCCCCTTAAAAAGGGGGAAATAGAGCCATTCTTAGCCCCCCTTTTTAAGGGGGGTTGGGGGGATCAAGTCTTATCCGAACCGTATTGCATTAAACAGTGTTAGCCTCCGTATATATCTGTGGTTTTCTCATAAAATGGTATTTAAATAATCAGAGTTAAAAATATGTTTACTTCAACTGATTTTAGTGGCTTATTAAATGAGCGATTTTTCCGCAATTTTTTGCCGATTCCAGCTAGCAATAAACTCAGATTGGAAGTGGGAACACCAGACTTTCAACTGCCAGATATTACCAACGGAACTTTAGTAAAGTTATCTGATTATAAAGGTAAGCAACCAGTGTTACTCGCCTTGACTCGCATCTTTACCGAAAAGCAATATTGCCCTTTTTGTTTTCCTCATATCAAAGCTTTAAACGAGAACTACGAACAATTTAAAAATCGTGGTGTAGAAGTTTTGATGATTAGTAGTACCGATGAGCGGCAGAGTCAAATAGTTGTGAAGGATTTAGGCTTAAAAATGCCGTTATTGAGTGATCCCAGTTGTCGAGTGTTTCGTACCTATCAAGTAGGGCAATCACTGGGAGCGCCTTTACCAGCACAGTTTGTATTAGATAAAGAAGGGAGACTCCGCTATTGGCATTTATTTTCTTTTTTGGATCACAATGCTAGCATTGAGACATTGTTAGAACAATTCAATGTTTTATAAAGGTTTGCTCAAGATATTTTTCGTAAAAATTCAGAGTTGAAGAAGAATTCAGAAGTCAGAATTCAGTTAGGTATTCTGACCGAAAAAGCCTGTAAGGGTAATTCATGAATTACCCCTATAGGTGGAAGGTTATTCAAAGGCTTCGCGCAGAATAGTCTGTCGTAAATTTTCTGTTAGATTTTTCTGATATTGAATTTGTTTTTCCAGTTCATCAACTTTTTTCATTAATAGCATCAACTCTCTCTGCTCATTAATTGGAGGTAGCAGAATTTCAATTTTTGCAATATCCTTTACTGTAAGAGATACATTAGCGGCACCTCTCATTAAAGGAACTATTTTTATATCTTTATAAAACAATAAATATTGATGTAAAAAAGCAGCAGAAATATCCGTATTATTCTTTGGAATAATTGCAGCTAAAATTGTTCCGAGAGCAAATTTACCTTCCTGATAATGAATATAATTAAGACTTTTTTTCCCGTGACCGCTTGAAGAAACAAGAGGAATGCAGACGGCTTAGGTATCAAATTAGAGCCAAAGTTTGGGGGGTGCAGTAGGTTAGCAGAGATATTGGGAGACGTTTCACATGATAGTGTGAATCGGTTTTTGTTGAGAGAGATATACGAACCGAAAGATTTATTCAACATAGGAGAGAAAATCATTAACTTGGTAGGAGGGATACTAAGTGTAGACGATACAGTTATAGAAAAAATTTACAGCGACCCAAAAAATGCCGAATTAATCAGTTATTTTTGGTCAGGAAAAGCCCATAAAGCTATTATTGGCTTAAATTTAATCACTTTATATTACAGCGATACTAACGGTAATTCAGTACCAATAAATTACAGAATATATGACAAAAAAGAGGAGAAAACAAAAAACGATTATTTTAGAGAAATGGTGAGTGAAATAATAAGCTGGGGAGTCAAGCCAAGAATAGTAACAGGAGATAATTGGTATTCAGGAGTAGAGAATTTAAAATTTCTAAAAAACCAGAAACTGGGTTTTCTATTCGGGATTGAAAAAAATAGAACTGTCTCAAATGAGCCGCATAAGTATTGCCAGGTAAGTACCTTGGTGATTCCAGAGTCAGGATTAAGAACTCATCTGAAAGAATTTGGATTTATAAAGTTGTTTAGGAAAGACTTCAAGAAAGAAGACTCTAGACACTATATTTTGTATATTCAAGATGAGGAAAAAATCAAGGAGATAACCAGAAATGAATTTATCACAATTCATGATACCCATTGGGGAATTGAAACCTTTCATCGAGCTATAAAACAAGTATGTGGAATTTGTCGATTCATGGTGAGCCAGCGCGTTGCGGGGGTTCCCTCCGTTGTAGCGACTGGCGAACCCGTAAGGGTTAGAGATACCTATGCAATCAAGACTCACATATTTTGTTCACTTCAAGCTTTTATTAGATTGGAGTTTATGCGGTCTGAAAAAGTAATTAGCAATTGGTACGAAGTACAACGGAATATGTTTACATTAGTTGTACGTGAGCATATTTTTGCAAACCTTACAGCACTTCCGGCAGCTATGAGGTACATCCTCAAATCTGAAAGCTATGCTAGGAGAGGGGCAAGAAGAAAATTGTATTGCATAATAGCGGGAAGCGCTGTAGCAGTGATGGCATTATCTAGATTCCATAGATGATCCTTTTTGTCAATGCGTAAGTCCTAATATAGCAGGTTTTCTGATGTTGACACTTTATCACCAGCCTTTTTCTCCCAATTCGCGCCGTGTTTGGATTACTCTCTTGGAAAAAGGACTTGAGTTTGAATTAGTAGAAATAAGACTGGATGGAGAGCAGTCTAAACCAGAGTTTTTGGAAATTAGCCCCTTTCATCACATTCCAGTTTTGGTAGATGACGGCTTTAATGTAGTGGAATCTTTAGCAATTCTGGACTATTTAGAAACAAAATATCCTACGCCTGCGATGTTGCCTAAAGATACCAAAGATTTAGCGATCGCCCGTATGGTACAAATGGTAACTGTTAATGAACTTTTGCCACCAACTACTACGTTTCTACCTCAGATATTAGGCTTACCTGAAGCACCTCCAGAAAAAATCGAGCAAGCAAAGCAAAAAATTTCAATAGTGCTGAAGTTTTTGGAAAGTTTACTTGACGATCGCCCTTACTTCGGTAGTGAAAACCTCACTCTCGCCGAAGTTGTGGCTGGAACTGTAGTAATATGGTTGCCGATAATCGGGATTTCTTTAAATGATTATCCAAAACTCAGTGCTTGGTGCGATCGCTTAATTGCACGTCCAGCATGGCAAGCTACTGAGTCTACACCTGAGATAATAGAAAGCTTTAAGTCGATGATGGTGTCGAGAATGGCACAGTAAATTTATACCTAATTAATTTAGAGACGCGAAACTTTGCGTCTCTACAATCCAAAATCTTCACAGCTTAACTTGCTGCAAATGACTACGGGGATTATATGTACGTATAGCCCGGATTTTTTCATAATATTCCCGCTCTTGTTGGCTGAGGTCTTTTGGTGGGGCGATCGCTACCTTCACCAATTGATCGCCGCGTCCACCTTTGGCGAGAGGCCAACCTTTACCACGTAAACGCAAGGATTGACCAGAACGCACCCCCGCAGGCAGCTTGACATTAACTGAACCATCGGGTGTGGGTACATCAATAGACGCTCCCAGAGTAGCTTCATCTGGAGTAATTGCCACTTCGCAAACCAGATTATCGCCTTCCATTTGAAAGAACGAGTGCGGCTGAAGTTCGACTTTTAAGTATAAATCCCCCCGTTGTTGAGTCATGGGGTTGATTTGACCTTTACCGCGTACACGTAGGCGAGTACCAGTTTTAGCCCCAGATGGGATGCGGACATCAATTGTTTCATTGCCTAAACTAAAGCGTTTCTGCACACCGTTAAATGCTTCAGCAAAAGTTAGAGCGATCGCAGCTTCACTATCCTGAGCAGTACTAGCACCTGCATCTTGAAACCCAAAATCGTTAAAGCTGCCAAAACCACTTGGCGCACCTGTAGAAGTGCGGTAAGAATAGTTTTGTCGCCCAGCACCAGGACTAGCACCACCAAAGCGTCCTAGTAACTCATTGATGAACTCATCAAAATTGCCGTATTGGCTGAAGTCAAAGTTACCCATATCAGCACCAACACCGCCAGATGGGAAACCTTCACCAGCTTGTTTCCAATATTGACCGAATTGATCGTATTTTTTCCGTTTATCTGGGTCTGAGATAACTTCGTAGGCTTCGCTAACTTCTTTAAACCGTGCCTCTGCCTGTTTGTTGCCTGGATTAACATCAGGGTGAAATTTGCGGGCTAGTTTCCGAAAGGCTTGTTTAATTTCCTCAGGAGTGGCAGTTTTACTGATTCCCAAAATTGCATAATAGTCTTTGAAGTCGGTTGCAGCCATCTACCAGCCTCCTATATAAATTCTCGTTATGTTTTTTTAAGATAAGAGATGTTTAATTTGCCAGGGATAGTGCCAAGCAAAAATACTCTGATTTTAAATTAACAAACAATATCGAAAATCAAGTGTGGTTCTTGCTCACTGCGCGATCGCAATTTCCGTACTCAGATTTTTCTGATAAGCGAAACAGGCTGTCTAGCCCTTCTTCCAGGCTTGGGGGGGCATCCCGGAGTTGACGGTGCATTCGCAAAATAATTTCTTCTGGAACTTGGTGCGATCGCCTTTTATTACGTGCTAAACACAGCCAAACTGGCGTATCTACCCAAATTCCCCTAATGTGAGTAAAGCCCAAGTCACGGGCTAAAGCAATGACTTCACGACGATGGCAGCGCTGGGCATTGGTAGCGTCGAAAATTGCCGTTCTATGTATGGAAGTCGCTTGCTGAAATTGCCGCTCAATTTCCCGCCAAATTAGTAGCCACGAACCCTGAACAGATTGGGAACCAAATAATTGCCCCCGGATGGCATCCGTAGAAATCAACGACATCTGGGGGCATTCTGCCAGTAATTTTTTTGCCAAAGTTGACTTACCGCTACCTGGTAGACCAATTAGTAAGATGAGTTTAGTCATTTGTCATTTGTCCTTTGTTACTATTAACCAATGACTAATGACTAATGACTAATGACTAATGACTAATGACTAAATGATGGTTCCATCGAGAATTACAGCATTTTTCAGCACTACGACAATACCACTGCGGATGTAAAAACCTTGACTTTCGCGGTCAGCTTCTTGCACGTCATCTTTATTGATAATTTTCACATTGTGACCGATGCGGGCATTTTTATCGATGATGGCACGGCGAATCAGCGTGTCACTACCGATACCTACGGGAATGTCATTTTCTACTAAGTTATCTTGGCGTTCTACAGAAGCTTGGTAAAAGTCTGCACCCATGAGCAAAGATTCCTCAATGACGCAACCAGATTCAATCCGCGATCGCACCCCTAAAACCGAATGTTGAATGCGGCAATTCTTCAAAATACAACCTTCGCCGATAATTGATTCGGTGATGTGGCAATCTAAAAGTTTAGTTGGAGGCAAGTAACGAGGGCGGGTATAAATTGGCGCTTTTTCATCGTAGAAACTAAAGGGTGGCTGGGGTTGCTGAGTCAGCGCTAAGTTTGCATGATAAAATGCATCAATTGTTCCTATATCTTCCCAATAGTCATCAAATAAGTAGGCTTGAACATTGTAATCCTTAGAGGCATCAGGAATAATTTCTTTCCCAAAATCCGTCCGCTCTAAAGATTCTCTCAATAACTTGAACAAAACCTCTTTTTTGAAGACATAAATCCCCATCGAAGCGATGTAGGGCTGTAATTTGGCTTGTTCTTTTGTCAAACCCAGTACGCTTGTATCAACGCGCATTTGGATTAACGCTTCACCTTTGGGTTTTTCGCTAAAGTCAATTACCCTACCAGAATCGTCAATTTTCATCAAGCCAAAATCCGAGGCGCGGCGTTCGTCGATGGGGATAACTGAGAGAGTAATATCAGCACCGGTTTCTCTATGGCGCTGGATAAACAGGCGGTAATCCATGCGGTAGAGGTGATCTCCTGAGAGGATTAGATATTCGTCTGCATTCCATTCTTCCAACAGCCAAAGATATTGACGCACAGCATCGGCTGTACCTTGGAACCAGTTGGGGTTTTCTGGTGTTTGCTGTGCGGCTAGCACTTCCACAAACCCTTCGCTGAAGCCACTAAAGTTGTAAGTACGGGTGATATGGCGATTCAGAGAAGCTGAGTTAAATTGTGTCAGAACGTAGATTTTGAATATTTCGGAATTTATGCAGTTACTGACAGGGATATCGATTAAACGGTATTTCCCTGCTACTGGTACTGCTGGTTTAGCACGGAGTTTGGTTAGTGGGTAAAGCCGAGTACCCGCGCCACCACCAAGGATGATTGATAATACTTTTTTCACAAAATTTCTCCCGACTGCCTTTCAACTCTCATATTCAGTTTAGGACTGTATGTAGCACCTGATAAGTGGCGATCGGAGATTCTTAGGGATGAATTTCTAAAATACCGTTGGTGTTCAATGATGCTACTAGGGAAAAATAGAACATTTGTATTATCTTAATCGGAAAGAATGGAGAGCGATCGCTACATTTGGTATCTCAACAGACAATTTTATAAAACTAACCCTAAAGTAAGCAGCAATCGTGATTAGATCAAACACCCAAACTGCCTATACCTCGGCTCCTATTAACTAAACGCAATGTCTGTGATAGTTTTAAATACTTTACCCAAGGTTGCTCTGACAAATGGGAAATGGCATTTAATGACAGCGTTGCTGTGAAAATATCTTTATCACTGGTAACATCACTAATGCCCAAACTTTCTAAAACCGCAGTTGGAGTAGAGTTTAACATTGGTTCAGTATGAATAAAAACTGCCAAACTCGGCTCTTCTGGGTTTTGAACATCATTGAGCGCTGCTGTAAGAGCAGCATCTAGCTTCTGATAATTCATCAGCAATTCCTTTGGTAAAAGTGAGGCAATTTTTAGCTTATCTTAGAGGTTGTTTGAAAAGTCCTCTTATCGGTAGCAAATACTTTGAGATCCACCTAAATCCCCAGTATGTTTTTAAGGGTAGGCAAATAAGTTTTGAATACTTCAGCTAGTTTACTAGCATCCGTAACAGTAGATGCTATACCTTTAAGGGCATTGAGAGCCATCGAGCAGAATTTGTTTTCCCTTTCTCCTGAAGGTTTTTTCCCTTCCTCTGCTATAGTTTCTACATATTCTAATGCCTCTTTCTTTTGATTCTCAGAAAGGGCTGGTTCATCATTGATAGATTTTTGCAAAGTTGTTAAAATCTTTGCTAGCTGGTCGCTAGTATCAGTACTAATATCCCTAAGTTTCTGAATCGAATTGTTAACTTGGCTGTTAGCTTCTGCCAGTGTCAAGTTAGAGTTTGTCACATCGCCGCCTACAGTAATTTTATTACCGCTAGACATATCAACATTTCGGCCGGCGCTGATGTTTTGATTATTGCTTTCCATGATTTCAACTTCTCCAGATGGATTTAGTAATATATTTGCTTTTTCGCCTTGAATAGATAATTCGTTATAATAATAATTTGTAATTGTTTGATGAATCGCTGCTTTATCGGCTTCTGGCAACACACCAACTTTGGCAATGTATACTTCATCGCCTTTACTTTCAATACTATAACGAGAACGGTCTAATCTTTCATACTGCACAGCGGCTTTAGCAAGTGAAATGCCAAAAGCCCTAGAGTTAAACTTTCCTTTCAAGATGATATCAACTGTTTCTTGTAATTTCTCAATCCATTTTTCAAAGTCACCATCTTGAAACTCGCCACTATCTGGCTTACGTTCTGAAAGAATAATGCGATCGCCTTGTTTAGTACACTTTAAATAAATGTGTGAACATTTTACCCCCGTGAAGCGAGTATTTTTATTGATATTCCATTCTTGGATGCAAGCACCGCTCAAGGTTGCTTCAGAAAAATCTACATCTAAAGCATTTATTCCGGTTAAGATTGCCCCTGTTAAATCAGCATTCGTTAAATTAGCACCATTTAAGTTAGCGCCGGTATAATCTTCATTATTACCTCTTTTGGTTACTAGCAATTTCCTAACTTTGAAATTTTCCAGTATCGTTCCTTGCAGTCGGGAAAATTCTAACCCAGTTACTTCCTCAAAGCTAGTGCGAGTTAAATTAGCTTTTCTAAAATCTGTATAAGGTAAATGTGCGCCATCAAAGCAAGTATCTGTTAAATCTGCTTTATAAAAAGATGTTCCACCTATTGATGTCCAGAATACAGCTACTTCCTTAATCCATCTAAATTTAGGTGAGCCTTTGATTGCTTTTCGTGCAATAAGTGCGGCTGATATTATAACCGGAATCGCTGCAATTATAGTTACAAGACCATCACCATCCTTTTCATTTAATATAATATTTGACACGCCTATAATTAGAGCTTCAGCAATCAGTCCATATCCCATAACAGCTAGGAATTCACCTATAATTCCACAGTATATGGAGCTAATCGTTATAAACAATGCTGTAATAGTTGTACTAACCCACGCAAAAGCTATGCTTAAGCCTAGACAAAATAGCCAGAATCCTATTCCAGGTATCTTGTTATTTGCCTCGAAACAAACATAAATAACAATTCCGATAACTATCAACGCAACAACACAAGTAGCTGATACTACTTCATAACTATGAATTACAAATATTATTATTGCTATGCTGTATAAAATTATTGCAGTAATTTCTATGAAATTAAAATGACTAACTTTCTATACTTTTGCAGAAATTGACCCAGAAATTAAATTCCTGAGCTAAGTATCAAAAAGTTGCAACTGGTGGTCTAGGCGGCTAAACGAAGAATTTGATCTAGCTCACGTGAGCGTGGCGTCAAGTCCCCTTCAGGAGCG
>NZ_JBGTFY010000124.1:0-20867 GCF_041747015.1 Nostoc sp. | reverse complement strand
AGGAACGAAACCCAACATTTTGCGGCGTTTGTTGGGTTTCGCAAAGCTTCAACCCAACCTACAATATTCTTAACCGAACCGTATTGACTCCACTCCTGTTCGCGCAGCGTCCCGTAGGGAAGGGATGAAGTAATAACCAGAAGAATATTTGACAATGGGCAAGTTTTTAACCCAATATTCATTAAGCAGTCGGACTCCAAATTCATGCTGAATTCTGACTCCTGACTTCTGAATTCTTCTTCATAAATTTTTGTTTTTTTCGCACCTGTGGCAACTATGAATAACCTAATTCCAGCTATCCAAGTTAAAAATATCAGCTTTTATTATGGCACAACAAAGGCGATTGAAAAGGTGTCAATGGATATTTATAAGAACCATGTAACCGCAATTATTGGCCCTAGTGGTTGTGGTAAATCTACTTTTATCAAAATTCTTAATCGCATTGGCGAATTAGAAGGGCCTGTAAAAGTTGAAGGAGAAGTAGAATTTTTTGGTCAGAATATTTATGCTCCTCGTGTCAATTTAAATCGGTTACGCCGTCAAATTGGTATGGTATTCCAAAAACCGAATCCTTTTCCGATTAGTATTTACGAAAATGTTGCCTACGGTATGAGAATAGCAGGTAGGTATTCAAAAGTAGAATTAGATGAGATTGTCGAATCTGCACTCAAAAGCGCTGCTCTTTGGAATGAAGTCAAAGATAAGCTGGATAAATCAGCTTTAGGGCTTTCTGGTGGTCAACAACAAAGATTATGTATTGCCCGCGCTCTAGCAGTCAAGCCAAAAGTTATGCTGATGGATGAGCCTTGCTCGGCTCTTGACCCCATCGCTACCATGAAAGTTGAAGAACTGCTCCATAGTTTACAGTCTGAGTTGACAATTGCGATCGTTACCCACAATATGCAGCAAGCTGCTCGTGTCTCTGATTTTACAGCTTTCTTCAGCACAGATGAAAGTCGAATTGGTCAAATGGTTGAATTCGGCGCTACAGAGCAAATCTTTAACAACCCACTAGACGCCCGTACCCGCGACTACATTTCAGGGCGTTTCGGTTAAGGTATATTTTAACGTGACTTAATGATCTTTATGAAACCATCTGATGCCAGAGGGTACTCATAAAGTGCTGTTTTAAAAATTATTAATTCATATAGCTATTTTTAAGTCGAACTACGCCAAATCCTTTTTAACAGTAAAGGAGGGTACATATGTCAAGGTGCGAAAGGTGGATACAAGTAGGTATAAAAATTTTGTAAAAGATAAGTTTTTTCCGATATAACTTAATACGAACATATACTAACGGTGTATCTGCTGCCTAGCTACTATGTAGCTAAGTAATTTCCATGAATATCTCTTTTTCATAGTAACATAGTGAAGCAGTACTCCTGATTTGTACTGTTTTACTTAGTTAAGCTTTGTTTTATACGTCTTGGGAATATGAGTAAACTAATTCCAGCCATCAGAGTGAAAAACTTCAGCTTCTATTACGACACTCAAAAGATAGTTGAAGGCGTCTCAATGGATATTTACCAAAACCAAGTCACGGCAATTATTGGTTCTAGTGGTTGTGGCAAGTCTACTTTTATCAAATCGTTAAATCGCATGAGTGAACTAGAAGGAGAAGCGAGGGTTGAAGGAAGAGTAGAATTTTTTGGACAGAATATTTATGAGCGTCGTGTGAACTTAAATAGACTACGCCGCCAAATTAGTATGGTTTTTCCTAAGCCAAATCTTTTTCCCATGAGCGTTTACGATAACGTTGCCTATGGGGTGAAATTAATTGGATGGCATCCAAAAGTAGAATTAGATGGGATTGTTGAATCTGCCATCAAAGCTGCCGAACTTTGGGATGAAGTGAAAAATAAGCTGCATAAATCTGCTTTAGAGCTTTCTGGTGGTCAACAACAAAGATTATGTATTGCCCGGGCTTTAGCAGTCAAACCGAACGTTCTTTTGATGGATGAACCTTGTTCAGGTCTTGATCCTATCGGGAGCATGAAAATTGAGCATCTGATCCATAATTTGCGCTCTGAGTTGACAATTGTGTTTGTTACTCATAATAGGCAGCAAGTTACGCGCCTGTCTGATTTTACGGCTTTTTTTGACAGTAATGAAAATCACATTACTCAAATGGTTGAATTTGGTACTACAACTAAAATATTTACTAACCCCGTGGATTCTCGCACCCGTGACTACGTTTTCGCGCGTGTCAGCTGAAGTGTTTCTGAATTCTAGCTATTCAGAGCGCTACTACATAATACAAGCGGAAATTAGGGGTTAAATTTAATTTCCGCTTGCTTTGAGTTTTTCTTGTGTTGGGCAATGCAAACTGATGTTAACAGTATCTTTTTAGACTGTATACTTAAGAATAAGCGTCTGCTCTAGACCACCTGAATCACAAAATGAAATGTCCTCTGTGCGAATCTACTTCATATTATAAAAATGGTTGTCACAATGACCAGCAGAATTACCTGTGCAAAAATTGTGGCAAACAATTCCTTGAGCTTGCATTACCTCGTTCCCTGAAAACTGACTTGCTTGCTAACAGCAATGAGCATACTAAAGTATCTATGACTGATGCGGCGGAACTTTTTTTAGTAAAAAACCTGCCAGAAGAAAAAATTACAGAGAAAAGTCTTAGCTCTTTTAGTCTTATATTAGCTGAAAAACTACTGCAAACTATATTATCGCCTGATTGGCTAAAATCTGATACGTTCAGCCAAGTGAGCCAAAAATTTCAACAAAAAACTGAAAGTAAACATCAATTAGAAATAGGAATCTCACTTTTACTTTTGGATGCAGAAAACTTAAAATTAGATATTAATTCAGAATTATTTTTAGCTAGTGTATGTGAATATCCTCTCCAAGTAAAAATGGCATTTGCTAACTGGAAAAATCCCAGTATTGGGAAGCAAGATATTGAACTATATAACCGTGGCTATCAACTTGTCCATGTGCCTGAAGGTAAAAATAGTGCTGATGCAAAAATGATTGCATTCGGTGCTTGTATCTTACGCTCTTATCCAACAGTTAAAGAAATATTAGTCTGTTCTAGCGATGGAATTTTAATTCACCTATGTAACGAACTTCAAAATCAGGGATTAATTGTCTATTGGGTACGTAGACAAGGGCAAAGCTTGAATATAGAAAATCGGAATACTGGCAAATTAACTCATTATTCCTTATCAGTGGCAACAGAAGTTACATCCTTGGAACAAGTAAAAGTGGTTGATACAATTCAAGATTTAATTAAAAGTGAACAGTAATCAATCAATGTCCGATTAAACAGGTTAGTAGATGTTGCGACATTATTTCAAGAAAAATGTGATATTAATATTCAACATAATTCAAATCAACCAGAAAATGAGAAAGTCATCCCTGTCTTAGATAACTCTTTTACAGAATCTATTCAAGAAGCGAAAAAAGAAGATTTTACGGAAAATTCTCATGAAAAAGCATTAGATGAATTACTATTAAAAATTATTCAAGATATACAAACCAAGTCCCCTAAAACTAAATTATCTGTGTCCCAATTAGGTACAGAGATACGGAAAATCACCGGGGAATCACCTAATTCAATTATTCAAGAATTAAAATTAGGTTCTAGTTTTCTTAAATATCTAAAATCGTCTCCCACATTTACATTAAAGCCAAATGGGAAGGAATACGAGGTAACAGCATTACTCTGCGAGTAAATACTTTCTGGATGTCTATGTATAACCTGAGCCTGTAATTCAGTATTATCTAAAAAGATGTAAATAAATATAAATAATACGATGCAGGATAAAGTCGTTGTTATTGTTGGTGCTACTGGTGGTATTGGTTCAGCCTTAATACATAAACTTGCGCCTACTGGAGTCCGGTTGGTACTGGCTGCCAGAGATACGGTTCGTTTAACAACACTGGCAACTGATTTACCAGGGCAAGTTTTGACCGTTCCCACAGATATTACTGACCCCCAACAAGTAGATACTTTGATTAAAAAGACAGTTGCTGAGTTTGGTCAAATCGATATTTTGGTAAATGCAGCTGGTGCTGGTATACTCAAGCCTTACAACAGCCTGGAACCCGCTGATTTAGACAAGATGCTAGATGTCAACTTAAAAGGCAGCTTTTACACCACTCAGGCGGCTGCTGAAGAGATGCAAAAGCGAAAGTCCGGTCATATCTGTAATGTGGTAGGAATTCTGGGCAAGCATTCGATGGCGATGGCAGCGGCTTATTCTGCTTCTAAGTTTGGTATTGTCGGTTTCAGCAAGTGCATGGCAGAGGAACTCAAGCGTTTTGGTATCAAGTTCACGCTATTCTACTTTGGTGGGGTAGATTCTCCTTTCTGGGATAATGTCAACCTAAAAGTAGACCGGAAAAAAATGCTCAGTCCTGAAACTGCTGCCAATGCGATTTTCTTCGCTCTTTCTGCCGAACCGCAAGCTGTGCCAATGGAAATTAACATTCAACCTGATAGTCATTTGTTCTTTTAAAGTCGGAGTACGTCTACATAATTCTTGCTTAGGAAAGACGTGGAAATCTAGCAAAAAAGGCAAAATTTACAGATATATAAACTGTTATGCTTGATTTTCAGTATCTATGAAAATTGATCACGTTCATTTCTATGTAGAAGATGCCAAAGTATGGCGGGATTGGTTTGTACACCATCTTGGTTTTCAAGTAGTAGCCGATCGCATCAGTTCGTTTCATACTTGTACAGAAGTGGTAAAAAGTGGTGATGTTTGCTTTTTTCTGTCTTCACCACTGTTGCCTACAAGTCCAGTAGCCGAGTTTCTGCTTCAATATCCCCCTGGTGTGACAGATGTTGCTTTTGCTGTCGAAGATGTAGAAGCAGTGATCGCACTAGCTCAAATGCATGGTGCTACGATCTTACAACCCATTCAGGAACGCCAAGTAGGTAAGGCATTCCTCAAGTGTGGCAAAATTGCCGCCTGGGGTGGGCTGACTCATACTTTGATCGAAAAGTCATTTGTAACTAACACAGGACAAATGACAACGGACAACACTTTTTCCGCCATAGATCATATAGTGCTGAACGTGGCAGTTGGTGAATTAGAGCGTGCCGTCGCTTGGTATGAAAAAATCCTAGATTTTCAACCCCAGCAGGTATTTAAAATTAAAACCGATCGCTCTGCTTTACACAGCCAGGTAATGGTTTCGCGTAACGGTAGCGTCCAATTGCCAATTAATGAACCAGCTTCTAGTAATTCCCAAATTCAAGAATTTTTAGATGTCAATCGGGGTTCAGGGATTCAACATATTGCCTTGCGGACGACTAATCTTGTGAGTGCGATCGCTAAATTTCGTACCAGTGGTTTATCCTTACTCTCAGTTCCCCAAAGTTACTACTCGCAACTAAAACAGCGTCCAGGATTGTCTTTATCACCCCTAGAACTGGAAGCGATCGCTCAACAGGAAATTTTAGTGGACTGGCAAGAATATACTCCCGTAGCGACACAACAAACCGCACCCCTACTACTGCAAATTTTCACCCAGCCCATTTTTAAACAGCCGACATTTTTCTTTGAGTTTATTGAGCGTCGTTTCCAAGCTAAAGGTTTTGGCGAAGGCAACTTTCGCGCCTTATTTGAAGCCATTGAAAGCGAACAAATCAAACGCGGTACCCTGCAATGAGGCCTGAGTACTTATTAAGGAGCTTGTTTATAATCATATTTCTAGAGACCCTACAGCAAAAGAGTTCAGACAGAGGAAAAAGCTAGGGGCAGATAGAAAGCATTGGTTTCGAGCAAAATTTTCTCAACGGTTCCGTTTATTTTTTCATTACAGTAGTACTGATAAAATAATTATTTACAGCTTGGGTAAACGACGAAAAAACGCTAAGAAAAGAAGGATCGAAAAGAGAAATAAACCTTTTGTACCATTTAACAACATTGGCTATATTTTTATTTCCTGTCATAGCAATGTAACTACAATGTCTAGTTGTATTATTTCGGTGGACTGAAGTTGATTTTGATTAGAACTTATGCAAAAACCCTCTCAAACTCTCATTCCTTCTTGAGGTGTGCGTAAGTCGGGTTAGGCAAGATGCCCAACCCAAGCAAGGGGCTCTAGTGTTGTCTGCCTCCACAAGACTTCGCTGGATACTTTTTTATTTGGACGTCTTTTAGTAGCTTACAGGCTCGACATTACATCCCGTGCAACCGTTAAAGTCTGCTTAATATCTTCTTCAGTGTGAGCCAAAGATGTAAACCCAGCTTCAAATTGAGAAGGTGCTAAGTAAACACCGCGCTCTAACATACCGCGATGGAAGCGTCCGAATTTAGCTGTATCAGACTTTTTCGCATCTTCGTAGTTATGAACTAGGCCAGAGGCAAAGAATAAGCCAAACATCGCGCTGATTTGACCACCGCAAGCCGCGTGACCAGTTTCTTTGGCTACTTGC
Source organism: Nostoc sp. (assembly GCF_041747015.1). Taxonomy (GTDB): domain Bacteria; phylum Cyanobacteriota; class Cyanobacteriia; order Cyanobacteriales; family Nostocaceae; genus Nostoc. The sequence continues at coordinate 14,458 of NZ_JBGTFY010000124.1, read as the reverse complement.
AACAAACCATCTGCTAACTTCTTAGTAATCCGGTCAAGATACTCATAACTACCAGGCTTTTGCAGCAATTCCAAAGTCTTAATGCCAGCAGTCATCGCCAAAGGATTACCAGAAAGAGTCCCAGCTTGATATACGGGGCCGGCGGGAGCAACCATTGACATAATATCTCGACGACCACCATAGGCTCCTACTGGCAAACCACCACCAATCACCTTACCCAAGGTCGTTAAATCGGGAGTAACGCCAAATTTTTCTTGAGCGCCACCGTAAGCAATACGGAAGCCTGTCATCACTTCGTCAAATACCAACAACGCTCCATGCTCGTGAGTCAGTTCCCGTAACCCTTCTAGAAACCCAGCATCAGGTGCAATAAACCCAGCATTGCCGACAACTGGCTCAAGAATAACACCAGCAATCTCGTCACGGTTTTCTTCAAACAAGGCTTTGACGGCTTCCAAGTCATTGAAAGGCGCGGTTAGAGTGGTGGTAGTTGCCGATTTAGGTACTCCCGGTGAGTCTGGCAAACCAAGTGTGGCAACACCAGAACCCGCCTTCACTAGAAACGCATCGGCGTGTCCGTGGTAGCAGCCTTCAAACTTGATGATTTTGTCTCGGTTAGTGAAAGCCCGCATCAGCCGCAAAACTCCCATACAGGCTTCAGTTCCAGAGTTGACAAATCTGACCATTTCGATGCTAGGAACGGCATCAATGACCATTTCTGCCAAAACATTTTCTAGTACTGACGGTGCACCGAAACTGGTGCCTTTTTCTAAAGCTTCATGCAACGCGGCAATTACTTCTGGATGAGCATGACCGCAAATAGCAGGCCCCCAGGTGCCTACATAGTCAATGTATTGGTTGCCATCTACATCCCAAATATATGCGCCTTTAACACGATCAAAAACGATGGGTTGTCCGCCCACAGATTTAAAGGCACGAACTGGAGAACTGACTCCTCCTGGCATCAGGTTTTGAGCAGCGGCAAAGACTTCTTGTGATTTTGTTGTTTTAATTGTGGTATTTACCAAGGTTCTCTCCTAACAGCGGACAATAAAAAGCTCTATCTTAGGATAGGGTTAAAAACTGCTTAAAATTCCTATCCTATAGAATTATCTGAACCAAATAAATAACAAATATTATGTTATACAAGTCCAATAAAGACTTGCCTTTAGATATTCAAACTCGATTATCTGAAGCATCCCAGGATCTTTACCGAGCAGCTTTTAACTCGGCAATCCATTGGTATGGTGAAGCCTCAAAAGCTCACAAAGTTGCGTTGAGTGCTGTAAAGATGCAGTCTGCTATGGAACGAAATGCTTTTGTTTAGCTAAAACATTTGTTGCCCCACACCATAACTGTACTCAGCTTGGTATCGAGCAACGAACAAAATATTGTATAATTTTGAACAGAGCGGAGGGGCATCCCGTTCTTAAAGCTCATCGCCTTCTAAGCAATGGCCGGATTGGGTGAGAAGCCTACAATGCAACGGTACTTCGTTCAGTGTAGGAGATGTCACAGCTAGATAAGATAGTTCAATTGAAAAAATATGCCAGATGCTCTATTTAGAATGGTATCGTAAATCCATGAATTATTCTCATTAGAGCAAATTATCTGGTATGTCTTTTAACGATTTGCGCTTACTAAATTACGCCATCCCTGTTAAGGAAATTCGCTACGATGAACGGGGTCTAGTACCTGCAATTATCCAAGATTATTTGGATGGTACTGTGCTGATGATGGCGTGGATGAATCAGGAGTCGTTACAAAAAACTTTGGAAACAGAAGAAACTTGGTTTTGGAGCCGTTCCCGGCAAGAATTGTGGCACAAAGGGGCGACTTCGGGACATCTTCAGAAAGTGCAGAGTATTCGTTATGACTGTGATAGTGATGCGTTGCTTATAGGTGTAGAGCAATTAGGAGATGTTGCCTGCCATACTGGAGAACGCAGTTGCTTTCACCAGATAGAAGGGAAAATTGTCCCGCCACCAGGGGATACATTATCGCAATTGTTTCAAATAATATGCGATCGCCGCGATCATCCGATTGAAAGTTCTTATACCTGTAAGTTATTCGCAGGTGGTGATAACAAAATTTTGAAAAAGATCGGTGAGGAAACCGCCGAGGTGGTGATGGCCTTTAAGGATGATGAAGCAGATGCGATCGCTGGTGAAGTGGCTGATTTGCTATATCATACTTTGGTTGCCTTAGCTCACCATCAAGTTGATTTGAAATCGGTGTATCGCAAGTTGCAAGAACGTCGCCAATAGAGCAAAAAATAAGTCATTTTACCGTGGGGATTATGTTACTCAACCAAAATTCGATTGAGGTACTGTAAAATCGCCACGACGAACACCACACTCAAAGAAAAGCCTATAATCGGGCGATACCTTCGGTGAGCTTCGCTAACGCAAAAGTTTCGCGGCGATTATCAATCTGGCTGGCATCAGCAACAACAGCCTCAGCAGCCGGCCAATAAAAACCTATCCCTAAACCGCTAATCAAGCTACCAATTACCAAAATAGTAAAATTATTGGTGGCAGCTAAAACTAGAGAACCAATTGCTGAAATCGCCGTAGCTAGCAACAAAGTGCGGCGTCGTCCCCATTCTCCAGAATCAGCCAAAGAACCACCCACAATCCGCCCGACAATGCCGGAAATAGAGCCACTACCCAACGCTACCCCGACACTGGTTGCAGATAAACCAACTTGATTGACAAAAAAGATCGGGGCGTAAAACAGGGTAAAGCCGGTGCCAATTTCCGAGAGAAATCTACCAATTGCGAAAATCCAGACCTGGGGATGTATCGAAGGCAGCCACGATAATAACTGAGATTGTCTAAATGTCATCATTTCGCTACATTTTTGTAATTCTTATCATTGGCTGCAATTTTCCTCACTCATTCCACAGGGTTTCCACAGGGATTTTAGCAGTTTTCCACAGGTGTTTTACGAGCTAATAGGCTTCTTGCCGTCTGACTGGGGATTGTTAATTAATCGGGTTAAAGAACTTGAAGTACTGAGTTTTTATGAAGTAAAGTAACGAAAACGCAGTTTAAAGGCTGATTATTCCGTTCGTATTTATTTTTTATACAATCGTTTTTAACATTTCGCAGCATTGACAAACCTACCCCCAGTTGGCGCACAATGATTCGGCTTGCTCTAATAGTCGGTTCAACCGTTGGCATCAAATTTGTAATATATATTACCACCAGATGTAGACGGCGATTGTCGGACTGGCGAAAGAGCGTATGAAGTAGCCTGATTGCCGCTTCATTACAAGCAACTTGTCCCTCTTGATTATCCTCATAGGAGGAAAATCTCATGAAAGCAACGGTTAACATCTTTACTGAAATTCCTGAAACACTCCACGAATCCTTAAAAAACTACTTAGAAACCCATCCCGATTGGGATGAAAACAGAGTATTAACGGCGGCGCTATCATTGTTTTTACTCCAAAATGGAGATAGCGATCGCCGTGCTGCCAGAGTTTATCTGGAAACTTTGTTCTACCACTCCTCAGTAAAAATGCCCTGCATTGATTCACCAGCAACAGCTAATCTACTAGACACCCCATAAGTACTGGTATAAAGGGCGTTATTCTGGCTTATGCCCTAATATGGGTACGAGAAATCGTACCCTATCAACAGGATTTTGACCCAATGGCGATCAACTATCTGGGGGCAATATTACAACAAAAAAGATCAGTAGATTCTGATCCTTAATAAGGTTCCAATAGTTTCTCATGTTGCCAAAACTATTTGATAATAGCGCCAGATTTAGAATTGAAACAAGACCTAAGTATATTAATAGCTGACCGTTAGTTACTTGCTATCTAACGGTTTTCTTTTGTTCGTAGGGTTGCACAGCAGTCCCTTGGTGTCAGCTTAACTCAAAGCCTAGTCTGATAGGAAGTCCACCCTAAGCACCTTGGATCTACCAAAACGGTCAGATGCAAAGAAATATTTTCCAGTGGACCCTCTCACCTGTCCACTGTCTCAAACGGATAAATGTCTCAAATAAATGACTGGTCTGTATTTGAGCAATATCTACCTATTTTGATTATCTAAATTTGTCTTTTACTAAAGCCAGAGAAATTCACTAATTGCTCCCATAAGAGTCAACAGTCAAGAGTTAAGAAACTCAAGACTATAAACTCAAGACTAGGCTTCCAACTGCTGGGAGTGAGCAGCAGATTCAAACTTGTATCCTACGCCACGTACAGTTTGGATTAATGCTGGCTGACTAAGATCAATTTCAATCTTTTTACGAATTTGACCAATATGTACATCTACAACCCGCTGGTCGCCGACATATTCATAGTCCCACACCTCTTGGATTAGCTCCGCACGCCGCCAAACTCGACCTGGATGACTGGCTAAAAAATGCAACAAGTCAAATTCCAGAGCAGTTAAGAGTACTGGTTGGTTATTAAGTGCCACCTCCCGTCGCACTGGATCAATCATAAGTTTTTCAAATACCAAGCGTTTCTGCTCGGCGGTAGTTATGACTCGCTGACGCCTTAAAATAGCACCAACTCTGACTTCAAGCTCTCCCAGCCCAAAAGGCTTGGTAAGATAGTCGTCAGCACCTTTAGAAAAGCCGCGAATTTTGTCAGCTTCGTCAGCACGGCTAGTCAACATCAGAACAAAAACACCATTACGACTTTGCATCTCTTGGCAGAGGTTAAACCCAGTTACATCTGGTAAATTCACATCTAGAATCACCAAATCAGGGTTAAATTGCTCAAATAGAGCTAAGGCTGTTTTTCCATCTTCGGCAGCCTCCACCTGATAGTTCTGCTTCATTAAAAAGCGTTGGATTAAATTCCGAACCGCAGGGTCGTCGTCAACTACAAGAATCTTGGCGGGAGCCATGACCATTACTTTGCACAAAAATTCGTAAGATTAATCAGAGGGTTAGGTAGAAACGCAGTTGCCACTTTGCAACTAACTAAGAATCTACATGGCTAAGGCATGAGAATCCTGATCATTCAAAAAGAAATGCTCTAATCAGGATTGTGGGCGATGAGAACACGAAACTTCTGTTAGCCACAGTATACGCTCTGACTTTAGCCGCAACAGTTCTTGACACCGAGACACCTTCTTTTTTCCTAGTTAAGTGGTAACTCAAAACGTTTCAATTTTAAATCGATATGCGGATATATACCACAAGCGATTATTCAGTATAATTAAAAAATTCTGTTAAGGCACACTAAGTTGCCAAATCTGAAACAGTAAAGTTAATTTTTTCATAAAAACTATACTATGTGTTTTAGGTACTCTCGGTTCAAGTTCTAGATTAGAGCCAGAACTGGGCAACGACATGAGGGTATACACGGAGTTGTGGTGATATGTTAAAGTTGACTATAGTTGAAATTACAAAGTCAATTAAACTAACCCGTGCTACTATCCTGGTAGGGCATAAAAATAGGTCGAGACTTTAGTTTCGATCAAAGAAAAACCTAAAACTGTTTTTTATTTTGACAAAAGACTGCCGCTGACTAAGGCTGAAGTAACAAACTCCCATGAGCGATCAAAATCCCTACAAAAAACTTGGGGTATCAGAAGAAGCTAGCTTCGATGAAATTCAAGATGCTCGTAATCGCCTATTTGAGCAGCATAGTGGCGATATTAAGCATCTAGAAGTAATCGAAGCAGCTTACGATGCGATTTTAATGGATCGCTTGCGGATGCGCCAGGAAGGTAAAATTAAAGTCCCTGAACGTATCCGGTTTCCAGAGTTGCGAGTGCAATCGCCTTCTAAAGAAAGTCCAACCCCTCGTGAGCAGTCGCCCGCATGGCTGCAACGGATGTTAGATCAGCCAACGCCTGCGGATATACTCTTACCAGGAGCTTGGTATCTGGGTTTGAGTGCTATTAGTGTGTTTTACCCAGAGGGAGGCGATCAAGTTTTGCAGTTAGCATTGGTGGTTGGGATAAGTACCAGTATTTACTTTCTCAATCGCAAAGAAGGCAAATTTGGCCGAGCAGTTTTATTTACCCTGGTCATTCTAATAATTAGCTTAGTTGTGGGGGGACTAGTTGCTAGCTGGTTGCTATCACAAATACCATTCACCAATCTGACATCGAATCAGTTCTCCACGGTGCTGACATTTATATTGTTGTGGTTGGTTAGTAGCTTTCTGCGCTAAATTGATACTTGTAAAGAAGACATGATTGATTGAACTTGTTGAAGTTGTAAAGCCTCTCTAGACAATGCGTTTAGCCTGTAGGATTAAATCTACAGCAGCGCTGAAATCCTTAACAATTAAGTCAGGGTGGTAAAGTTCCAATTGGGTGCGATCGCGGATGCCAGATTCTACAGCAATTACCTTAATACCATAATTTTTAGCGGCGGTGATGTCGGCTTCGGTGTCTCCCACCATCCAGATATCACCAGCAGGGGGTAGTTCTTCTAAAGCCCTTGCCATTAATAAAGGTTTATCTTCAATATCACGAGTTTTAACGTAGTCGTTAGTCAGGCAATAACAACGATTTTCCGGGAAAAATCTCCCTAAATCATATTTTTTAAAGGCATAATCTAGTTCTCGAACTCGGCGCATCGTCATAACTGCCAAATCAATTCCAGCTTTTTGAATTTTTAGCAGTGCATCCACAGCACCAGGTGCGAGAGTGTCATAGTTGAAATAAGGCTCTGTATGGGCTGTTTGTCGCCGCAATTGGACAAATTCTTGGGCTTGGGCTTCGTCTAACCCGGAATTTAAGGCAATTTGTTTTTCAGGAACGCGCGATCGCTTTAACTGCCAAAATTCTGCTTTCGGAAGTTCTTGCACCAATTGGTTTGTCCGACGGGTTTTCTCCAAGCAGAATTGATAAACACGATAGTATCGTTCTGAAACATCAATAATTGGACCGTCGAAGTCAGTAATAAGTCTTAGCATTGGCGGAGAATGTTAATTTTTATTAAAATTATCTCAGATATATGGCTATTTTTATATGAACAATCTTGCAGAATCAGGCAGAAGGAAAAAACATAAGCGATCGCTTTTTAACAGATAAATATTCATAAGAAATCAACTTGAACCTTCAGGAAGGAGACAAAACATGAAGCCTACATTCCGTCACATTTTAAAACTAAAGAAAGAGTACAACCACCTGCCATTTTTTGAGTTTTTACGGGACGAGACTTTATCAGCTCGTCAGCGCCTAGAATTTTACCCCTGCATGGCTCCTTTTATCATGAGTTTTGGTGATTTAAATCGTTATGTTATGCGCCAAGAGCCAACCTCAGATATTTATCAGGCTATGGTGAACGAACACTCTTATGAGGACGATCATCACTGGCCATGGTATTTGGAAGACTTTAGCAAATTGGGCTTTGATCGCGAACAAATCTCGCCTACTGAGTATTTACAATTTTTCTATAGCGATCGCACCGCAGTCAATCGCTTGTTGTCAGACAAGCTGGCTCATTTGATTTATAGCTCATCCAGTATCGTGCGTCTAGCTATTATCGAAGCCATTGAAGAAACGGGCAACGTATTGTTTGAACTGATTGGAAAACTGGCAGAACAAATTGAAGAGGAAACGGGTATTAAATTGCGCTATTGTGGGGAATTCCATTTTAGTAAAGAATCTGGTCATGCTATGACTTGCGACCATGCCATCATTACAAAGATAGAAATGGACGACCAAACACGTACCGAGGCTATTGAAAAAGTTAATTTAGTGTTTGCTTGGTTTACAGAATGGACAGAAGAACTACTAGCCTATGCCAAGCAAAATCTCAATCATTCCTATGAGCCGCTGATGCATCATTTCAAAAGGGAGATAACGTTAGTTTAGCTGAAATGTCCACAGTACACTCAGTAGCAGCAAAGTTATTTATCCTTCGTGGCGGCAAATATTACCCAGACTATACTGAGGGGTTTTTCTTTGATTAGCGATGTTTACGACGAGCTTTGCTTATGCCAGCATATCTACTAAGTCTGCAACGCTTTAAACCATCTGTTTAAAACTGTACTGATGGTTTTCTTAATTTGATGCTTACGACTCCATTTCTGGAACGCCATTTCGTACTCTTCGCCTTTGGTTTGAAAAGTATTCCACACATCAAACCCTACTGGCAATCCGCAGAATAGTAAAATGTACATCGACCAAGAAATTCCGCCACCATTGATTAAATCGACCAGGATTAAAAAACCATTAAAAATTGTATATTTGGTTAGACGCTTCTGAAATCTTCTCTTGCGGTAGGCATCAAAATCCTTTCTGTGTTGGACTTGGCCTTGTTGTACTTCCCAATCGCGTTCGGCTAGTTTTAAAGACTCAGGTGAAATCTCTAACTCAGCAGCAATTTCTAATATATGCTCATAAGAAAATTCTGTGTCTTTGTCATCAGCTTGACGAGCGATCGCTAAGTGTAAAATTTGTTGTACATCTTCTTGGCTATAAGAGCGGATGCTTTGAGGTTCAAACGCCGTCATAATTCTTTCTCTTATATTACTTTTAGTAGAAATTTGCTGCTTGATAAATTTTAAGCAGCTACGCTAGTACTATTTCGATTATTTCTACATTAGCAAATCTATTGAACTTACGCACAAGAGATCCCAATCTCCGATTTTTGGTAGCGTACTAGGATTGATACAAGAAGTAAGATTGTGGGCAGGGCTATTTCATTCTAGGCATAAACCGCCCAAAACTAAAGTTTCAGGCTAATAGCTAAAGTCCGTTAAAACGGACTATAACCTTTTTTCAGTCGTCTTTAGACGAATGAGTGCTATTAGACTCAGAATTCATTCTGAGGCGGGCTAGATGAGAATGAAATAGCCCTGGATTGTGGGCAAACTAACTTTAGCCAGAAAATTTACTCTTTGCTCACATCTTAAACTTAGCCCTGGCGGCCTTTAATCAGGGTTAGCACGTCTCAAATCTTATAGACAGGTGGTTTTGTAGCAGAGTATTGAGTTTGGGAAAGCCGCGGCCAATACAGAAACTATGTACTGAGCATTCATAGCCGCTCGTCGTGACTTTTGGCGAATACTGCGGCGGAAAGATGATTCTGGCTCTAAGGCATTGAGGACAATGGGACGTAGCAAAGCAAAATTCTGTGGGCTGTGCAGAGAAAGAATCCGACATCATCCTCATCAAAGGTGACGTCCAATGAACAGAGTTTTCAATTCCTCAATGCTGTCGAATTGCACTATTAATCTTCGACGCATCACTAACGAGACTAGTGATGCAAAATTGCACTTCTTAGATAGTCTGATTCCAATACTGATCTAGTAAATACTTGTTTTTTTGTAAGTATTTACTGTTCCAGTTAAGAATCTTTAAATGCTAGCTAAAACAAAATCCTATAACCTTGTTAGATTATAGGATTTTATTATCTTTTATTTGGTGGCGGGAAGTGGATTTGAACCACTGACCTTCGGGTTATGAGCCCGACGAGCTACCAGGCTGCTCTATCCCGCGTCGTTCTTGACTTCTTGAGTATAACCTAAAGTCAAGAGTTTGGCAACTACAAAAATGATAATTCCCCAATTACTTCTAAACGCTTGTATTTTCCCAAGGTCACAAATTTTTCTGAGAGACTTTCTGCGGCGCTGGGACTAATCCAACCCATTTGCTGGAGTAAGTGAATAGCAACGGCGTGTTTTGCTCGTTTTGCCCCATCCATGACTTTAATTGCCAATCCCATGCCTTCACCGAGTCTACCAATACACTGCACTCCTTCAGCACCAGCTTTACTGACCAGTTCCCCTGGAGTTAAGCGCATTAGTTCCGTATCAAATTCTCCATCTCCTGCTACCATAGCGGGATGATGAGTCATAGCACGGACAATGCGTTCCATATCCAAATTGGTACTAGAGGCTAGCAGGGCATACAAAGACGCCATTTGACTAAGTTGCATTAGATAAGTTGGTACGCCACAGTCATCATGAGCGCTGATAAATTCCTCAGATGGCATTCGCAACAATTCTGCTACTTTGCCCAAAATCAACTGCTGTATTGGGTGCTTGCGTTCCAAGTAGTTATTCAAAGGCCAATGGCGTTGCTGACAAACGGCTAACATCCCTGCGTGTTTACCAGAGCAATTGTATTCCAGAGGACTGTGTTTACCTTCAGGAATTGGACATTGGAGTGTAATCGGGTCAATATCTGCCCGCCAAAGGATGTTAAATACCTGTCGGACTTGCTCTATTGTTCCTTTGTGGGAACTCGTGATAATTGCTAAGTCCCGATCGCTCAGGTCATAGCGTTCCAGTGTGCCTGTGGTTGTGACTGCGAGTGCCTGAAATGGTTTGAGCGCTGAACGGACAAATGCAGCAGTTTCCGAGTTTCCGGCAACAGTTAAAACCCGTCCTCTTTGGTCGCATACAACAGCATGGACTATATGCCTGGATTCAATAAGACCTTCTCGCAGCAACCGGACTTCCAGTGCTGTGGCTTGAGTTCGTTTTCCCATTGTCATGGGTTAATATTTATTACCTTTTTTTAGTTATTAGCCTTTAGTCATTAGTTATCAGTCTTTAGCTAATGACTAATGACTTTTTAAAACAAATGCCAAACTATAGTACCAGTAACGAACATTCCCGCCAAGCTAGCAAAGGTAAATTGTAACCGCTGCAAAATAGGTTTGATTTCGTAGGCGACAATCAAGCGATCGCGGTTGAGAACTTCCTGTGGTTTTGTCCAAGTTTGACCGTCGTACCAGCCTGACTCTTCATAAAATACTGTGGGACTACAAAGGCGATCGCACACGTAGAACCAGCCCAAGTACAATCTTATCAGTACCAGCACTACCCCGACACTCGCTCCTGCTGCACCACAGAGGATAAAATGTGCAATATACTTGTGAGGGGGAAAACTTGCCGCCGCCACAGGACCTGCTATTAGCCAAGATAAACCCCAAATCCAAACAAATTTCGTGATATACTCGCGCCAATCTAAAGTGCTATCACGAAACAGCCAGGAAGTTTTTAACTCTTCATACTCATTGAGCGGTTGTTGGTCTGTAGGAACTGGGCAATTTGAAATCGAAGACCTAATCATGTTGGCTTACCCTCACCCTCATCAGATTCTGGAAGGGAAATACGCTCTGCATGAATCCAGAACGCTTCTAAATTATAAAACTCCCGTTCCGTGGGCATCATAATATGAACGATCACATCACCGTAGTCTTGTAGTACCCAACTCCCCTCGGCTTTTCCTTCTGTCCTTAAGGGACGCCGTTGCAACTCACTTTCGACTTTTCCTTCAATTGTTTGAGCGATCGCCCTTACCTGTACCCTAGAATAGCCAGTCATCATTACAAAGTAATCGGCCAGATAAGATACCTCTGCTACTTTGAGCAATAAAATCTCACCTGCTTTGCGATCTGATGCTGCTTCAGCAATAGTTACGGCTAATTTTCCGCTTGCCTCTTCAGTTTGGGCAAAGCCTCTTACCGCAGTCTTCATCAGTGGAACAGACTGTAATGGGAAATTTCCTTGGAAATAATCAGTCATTAAACCTCAGGTGCTTTCTTTCTTTTGAAACAATTGTTTACATTTACTTATAAACGACAAACAATTGCTCTGAAAATGTATGAATAGGTTTTTTTGAATACTAACAAAAAAACAGGTGTCTATGGGCGTTAGTTTGATAATTGACTGTTTAGATTTCGACATCAGCAATAATTAGTTACAGATGGCTATTGTGCAGCGATAAAACAACCAATAGCTTTCCAGCAAGAATTTCCGGCGAAAATAATCGCAGATTCATCAAAAAGCCTAATATGTAATGTAAAATTCACAGTTAACGCTATATCTAAGTAGTTGTGCAAAATTAAATATACATTTATCATTGCCGCACTGAAAATCCAGGTAAGTAATCGGACAGCAGCAATTACACAATGTCATTGCTCCACGAACGCTCGCAATGACTGTAAATATTTTTGTACGCTTACTTATGCAATCTAACTCTACTGACAGAGACTAAACTTCTTGTTTCGTAACTATTTTATTAGATGTATACTGAATTGCTCGACGATCTGCCGTCAATGAGTAACACAACGACTCATACTGATTTAAAGCTTGCTCAAAAGCATAGTGTTCAACTGCATATTGGCGACTTTTATAACCCAGAGTTTTGACTTTTTCGGGGTTTTGGTACAAATCTAAAATTGCCATTGCCAAAGCTTGGGGATCTTCTGGAGGAACGATAACTCCGCCGCCACTTTGTCTGATGGCTGTTGCTGCTGTACCATTGTCGGGGACAGAGGCAACTAAAGCTCTTCCACTGGCAAGTAGCACTTGAATTTTTGACGGCATATTGAAGGATACAACATTTTTCTTCTGCACCACCAAACCAACATCCGCAGCTGACAACATTTGTGATAAGTATTTACGAGGTTGAAACGGCAGTAGCAAAACATTATCTGCGCCGCAGTCTAGACATTCCTGTTGCAATCGCTGTAAACCTTTTGCCTCTCCAACGAGCGCAAAAACAATATCTGGGATATGGCGCAACACAGAAGCAGCTTTAACGACGCTTTCTAAACCCTGAGTTAGGGCAATGTTACCAGAATAAAGGACTACAAATTTGCCATTCAGATTATGTGCTACCCGGAAAGGGTTATTTTCTTTAGGTAAAGGCTGGATAAAGTTTACATCAACCCAGTTAGGAATTTGCACAATTTTGTCAGCTTTTACGCCCTTAGCTCGTAAATTCTCCACAAACCCATCGGCGATGACGCTAATTTTACTGGCAGTGTGGTAAGCAAACTTTTCCAATAATGTAAATAACTGGATAAGCAATTTATTTTTCAGTAGACCGACATGGACGGCTGCTTCTGGTAAAATATCTTGTAGATTTAAAATTACAGGGCAAGCACGTAACCATCCTAAAAGAGCAACTGGTACACAGCTTGGTAAAGATGGCGAAGTTGAGATAATAACATCTGGACGCCAACCGATGAGCGCTGGCACAAAACTAGTGAAAACGAAACTAGCATCTAGCAACACCCGATCTAATAGGTTGGGTTGTGGGCGAATCCAGACGTAACTGCGTTGAATTTGAACGCCATTTTTGGATTCGTTGACATACCACTTGCCCCGATATTCCTGGTAAATTTGACGCTCAGGGTAGTTGGGCATAGCAGTGACTACGCGTACTTGGTGCCCACGTTTTACAAGTCCCTCTGCTAACTCAGTCATCAGTGGGGCAATACCAATTGGCTCTGGATGGTAGTTGTAGGAGTAAATTAAAATTCGCATAAAAATTTAGCCCGAAAGTATGCTGATTTTTTATTTAATGACAAATATTTGTCTTAAACATGGTTTAGAGTTTGAAAACTCCTATACCTAATTGTCGCTTTAGACTCTTTTTCTGTCAGATATTTTTGTTAAAGATTGAGTAAACTTTATTATTAAGTACTTAAGGAACTTTAATTGTTTTTACTGTTTTTCAAGTGTTCCTTTATGATTATTGTGTAAGTATAAACTCTTAGGCGGATCAGATTGATAGAACTATTTCACAATATTAGTTATTGAATGAGCGATCGCCCTTGTATTTTCTCCTTTTTTGCTGGTTCAGGTTTCCTAGATTTAGGTTTTGAAACCAGCGGTTTTAATATTGTTTACGTCAATGAAATTTTTTCACCATTCATGGCAGCATACCGCTATTCACGGCAGGTTCTCAATCTACCGTTGCCAGAATACGGATATCATCATGGGGAAGCAGGAGACATAACCAAGCTTACCCAAGGATTACAAGCACAACGCCTTCAAGAATTAGTCAAAGACTGCCGCAAATCTCATAATATTGTGGGCTTCATTGGCGGGCCTCCCTGTCCTGATTTTTCTATTGGCGGGAAAAATAGAGGACGTTTAGGAGATAATGGCAAGCTTTCCGCTTCTTACGTTGAATTAATTTGCCGCAATCTTCCAGATTTATTTTTATTTGAGAATGTTAAGGGTTTATGGAAAACGGCAAAGCACCGTTTATTTTTTGAATCGCTTAAACAACAATTACAGCAAGCAGGCTATATATTAACAGAGCGGTTAATTAATTCTATTGAATACGGTGTACCCCAGGATAGAGAAAGAATTATTCTCATTGGTTTCCGAAATAATTTTATTAAAGATATAGGAATAAAACTCGGTAGTGAAAAGTTACTACCTGAGAGATATTTTCCTTGGGGAAATTATATTTTATATCCTCAAAAAAAGGTTTTTGCTTACCCTTGGCTTAAGTGTGAAGCATTTCAAGAAAATTCTATAATGCCTTGTCCTGATGGCATACTTCAAGAACTCACTGTAGAATACTGGTTTAGAAAAAATAATGTGCTGAAGCATCCCAATGCTGAACACTGTTTTCAACCAAGGGCAGGGATCACAAGATTTGCTGCTATTGATGAAGGAGATGATTCTAAAAAGTCTTTTAAGCGTCTGCACAGATGGCGTTACTCTCCGACAGCTTGCTATGGAAATAATGAAGTACATTTGCATCCCTAT
>NZ_JBGTFY010000123.1:0-11714 GCF_041747015.1 Nostoc sp. | reverse complement strand
TGGTGCGATCGTTTGTAACTCCGGTCACTTTGACTTGGAACTTGATTTGAAATACTTGGCTGCTAATGCTAAGGAAGTCAAAGAAGTTCGTCCTTTTACTGAAGAGTATAAGTTGAAAAATGGTAAATCAGTTGTCGTTCTGGGACAAGGACGCTTGATTAACCTAGCTGCGGCTGAAGGACACCCAAGCGCAGTTATGGATATGAGTTTTGCAAACCAAGCTTTGGCTTGTGAATTCCTGGTGAAGAATAAAGGTAAGTTGGAACCTGGTTTGCACTCAATTCCTGTTGAAGTTGATCAAGAAATTGCTCGGTTGAAGTTGCAGGCTATTGGAATTACGATTGATAGTTTGACAGCAGATCAAATTGAGTACATCAATTCTTGGACAAGTGGAACTTGATACTTTGATTAGTTGATTTTTTGGGGGATAGGCGTTTTGCTTATCCCTTTTTTTTGTGTTTCTCTCGCAGAGATGCAGAGGCGCAGAGAGAGCATATAATAGGATGGAGGGTGTTAGTGTAAGTTTGTATGTCAGCAAAAGATTTTTTTCATGATGCTGTTAAGTTAGCTTTAGAGAAAGATGGTTGGTTAATTACTGATGATCCTTAACAGGAGATAGTATTATGGAAAAATTAGATTATCAGGAATTAGTGAAAAGAATCATCTATAAATATGCAAATGAGCAACCCCAGGAAAGGTAATAATTGCTCAAAATCTGGAATAAAATAGCATTTCCACTTTAAAAGTGCATAAAAGTATGCTTTTTTAAACATTAAACAATCAGCACTCACTCGGAGCGATGCCTGCGGTGGTCACTGAGCTTGCCGTACCCTTCTCCTATCGGAGACGCTACGCGCAGGGGATCTTGCTACGCGCAGCGTCTGTCTGCGACACGCTGCGCGAACGTAGAGAAGTGCGGGCTACGCCTACGCAAAGCTACACGCACTCAGGGGCAATTCATGAATTGCTCCTACCTGAAAATCATTCTTTTCGGCTATTATTTGGGTAAGTCCTGTTCACTTTTCGCTGTTCGGCTGAAGACTTGATAGTATAGCCACCTACTAGTTTCTTTTAAGGGAAACAGCAGATAAGTAAGAGGATTTATCGTCACAATAATATTTCGGAAGTCTCGCCTTACCAAAAATAAGATAGCACGAGCAACTTGTTGTGCAGACATCACTCCATAAGGATTCAGTTGACTCTTAAACGGGCCAAGAATTAACTTGCGAATTACACAATTCCCGTCCAAACGCTTGAGTGTAACAATATCTCCTAGCGATCGCTTGCTGAGTTCATAAAGCGGACTCAGTGCTGGAGACACTTCAGCCTCAGAAGTGTTAACCCAAATTTCCTTTGTTGCTTTTGCTTGTGGCCCTGTTACAGTTGCCGAAAATATATCCATCAACCTCAATGCTGAAAAAGTATTCACCTCATAGGAGGAGTTGATGGCCTCCGGTGTGCGGCTGGTGTAGACATTGATTCCGTGGTTGATAATTAAAATATCTACTTTTTCTAAACTATCCTTCAGATTAGCTTCATTGCCCAACTGCCAGGGAACCACCTTCACCCCAGCTTGCTCTACTAATTTTTCTGGATTAGTGGTTAATGCCACAACTTTAGCATTATTCTTTACAAGTTCAGCCGTCAACGCTTGCCCCAAGGCTCCTGATGCTCCAGTTAAAGCGATGGTTTTCCCCTTGAGAGACAGTCCTGTGCCCAGAATTTTATCCACTAAAGGAAAGACACCACTGTAGTAAGCGTTGACATCATCAAAATGATGCCGCCAATGGTAAGAACGATTCACCCACCAAATGGATGGAATTGTCTCTAAAGGTCCAGGTAAGTGGTTGTAGTCTGTATCAATTTTTCCCTGAAAATATCGCACAGACGCGCCATACAAGAAGGTGCAAGCATAAGCTACCCCCAGCCATAACCCCATTTGCTGGATAATTAAGGCAATGACTACCAATACCACCAGTAGTAAACTAGACTCTAAAATGTCGTGATAGAGTTGGGATTCTTGATAAACTTTTAGAGAAACTATTGATAAATCGCGGCGATAGGCCATGTGGTGCTTGTTGTGCCATTTAGCAAGCCAATCGACTTGATGACACAAAACATGGTAACTGTCTCTCAAGACTTCAGCGAGTAAAAGCGAAAAAAGTCCCCAACTAGCAAACTGTAAGCTGGCATTTAGCCAAACCCAATTAATTTGTAATCTTGCCTCAATTCCAATCAAGTTTTCAGATAGCATTTTTATCATGTTTGTCCATACTCGTTTTTATTAATCATTCTTCATGATCTGATAAAGGTGCGTTAAGGTCGAGTCTAGAACAAACAAAAATCAAAATAGGCAATGGCGTTGCTGATTACAAAGTATGAATTTAGCCTCACGCAAAGGCAAGGCAGCACGTTAGGCGGGTTCCCCGACTTGTACCCCTACGGAGAAGCAACTGCCGTGTAAAGGCAAGAGTTTCAAACACTCGATTCTAGAGATTCAGCAATGCCAAAAATCTTAATTAGTACACGACTCTGCTGTAGTTTGAACTTTTACTTCTAACTGATTACCGCATATCCAATCAGAGTTTACGACAAATATCGACAACAGCCAACTAGCTTTAACGATGACTTATGCAGTTGCCATTAACATATTATCTCTCCAAAAGCTAGTCAAAATTTATCAGAGCACAGTAAGATAAAGTTAAGGCAGCATTAACAAATGTGGCTAATTACTATGACTGAATCAACTGCAAAACAACCTGCACGTCGAGGTAGAATCTTTCCAGAACGCACTTTACCACCTGAAGAACTTGCTAGACGCAAAGCTGAAGATGAGGCATTTTATCAGCGCTGTCGAGCAATTTTTGAGCGCGTGCGTCATGATTTGATTCAGGAACACTATGGCTGGTATATTGCTGTGGAGCCAAATAGTGATGATTACTTGATTGATGCAGATAAAATGCAAGCTCATAAAAAAGCTCTAGAAAAGTACCAAAATACTGACCACTGTGTTTTTTGTTTGAATGAAACGGGAACAACTGGCACAATATGATTCAGGGTAAATTTGGGGAAAAGGGGCAACTATTTTTTGAAATTGACTTAATAACTTGTGATGGATTGAATTTGCCTGTGGATACCATGTTAGATACTGGGCTCACAGGATTTATAGCAATTAATAAACAAGATTTAAATAGTCTTGACTGGGCTTACAGCGGGGATGAAGTTCTGCGAACTGCACAGGGAGAAATTATATTTGATAGGTATTTAGATAAGGTGCTATTGGATGTACAGGAGTATGAGATTCCTGTTTATGCAGGTGATGAAATTACAGAAGTTTTGTTAGGTTCACAATGGGTAAAAATTCTGCCGTTGGTGACAAACTATCAGGCTGATATATTGACTTTGGGATAACTGCGATGTCTACGGCTGGCTACGCCTACGCACTTCAGTTATTTTGAAACTAACCGCCAAATTGCAGAGAACACAGAGGTAAGAAAAGAGAGATATTTTGCTATTTTTGGTTAATAGGGAAATCGCGGAGAAAGTAAAAGCGATGCCTACGGCTGGCTACGCCTACGCTTTTCAAATTGTCTGATTTTAAATGTTATTACAATCAGGTTACAGATGTCAATCAACTGCAAGTGTAAATCATGAATATCCAAATAAAACCTGAATTAGAGCAAATTATCCAAGCCCAAATTGCTACAGGTAGATACGCGAATCCTGAAGAAGTGATTAGTAAAGCATTGAAGTTGCTATTAGAGTGGGAAAAAGGTTATCAGCAGTGGGTTGAAGAAACACGCGAAAAAGTTGAGGTTGCTATTGATCAACTGGATAGAGGGGAAGGTATTGATGGGGAAGTTGTAGTTGAACAATTGCGAGAAAAGCTGCGTAAAGCGAGAGAATTACAAGGATGAACCAACATATTATCTCTCCAAAAGCCAGTCAGGATTTATCAGAAATTATTGATTATTTTGTCAGGATAAATATTGATGCTGGGGAGCATTTTGTTGAAAAGTTTGATAAAAAGTGTAAATATTTAGCTAATTCCCCCAATATGGGACGCAGCTACGGAAATATTAAACCTGATTTGCGCGGTGTTCCTTTGGATAATTACATTATTCTTTATCGAGTTATAAATAGTGGAATTGAAATTGTCCGTGTAGTTAGTGGTTATCAAAATTTGGAATCTTTATTTGCAGAATCAGATGAGTAAGTTGGTGTTTTAGTTTACTTCTAATTATCTCATAGGTTATTTTAAGTTCATTGATCAATTGGCCCGAAAGTAAAAGCGATGCCTACATCTGGCTACACCTACGCACTTCAGTTATTTTGAAACTAATCGCCAAAGTGCAGGGAACACAGAGGTAAGAAAAGAGATATATTTTGCTATTTTTGGTTAATAGGTAAATCACGGAGAAAGTAAAAGCGATCGCTATTCCAATTACTACCTTTTATTCGTCCTAAATAGCCTGTTAAAGGTGAAGAAAGCTCTATTAGTAAATCGTGAACATCTTCATCATTTAGCTTGAGCTTATGAGTGGCATTATAATGAACACGAGTTTCTGTAACTGTGAAACCGTGATGTGTAGCTTTTGAACTTTGGTTATCTTGTTCAGAGAGTTCTTTGACTACTGTAATAATGTGCGATCGCAGACTTATCTCTGTATAAACTTGGTCAATATATTTTTCTACTTCCTCGTCAGATTGACCTGCTTTTAAATATTCTTTAAGCTTAAATAAGTCTACTGAGTTGCGCTGGTTGCTTTGCAACTTGACTAACTTCTCAAGCGTTTCTGGTTTAATGATAGCCATACCTTGTATTTTTGCAGCGTCTTGTAGTTGGGTTGTTGGTTCACCAGGGCCAATAATTAATTTAGCAGCCTGATCAAAAAGGTCTGGTCGGCGTAGCATTCCCAAATTCAATAGTTGCACTGCGGTATCATTGCGAATCTTTCTACCTGCTTTGCATTCACCAAATAATGGGTATGGTTTGGAACAAAATAAATCTAAACCACCTGCACCGCCTTTGTGAGTATAGTCAATCGTAAATCCCAGAAGTTCTAGGCTATCACGCACTATATTTTCAAAATCTGTACCAGCTTGATAATTAGTTTTTTCCTCATCTTCTTCTTTGCTCCGATTACCTAATGATGCGATATCATTTATCCAGTCCCGATTTTGATCTAGTTTTTCGCTAGATGCTTCACTAGTCCATCCCAAAAAATTTTTAATGTCGTAATTTAACTGTTGAGCATCTAGATTGTTTTGTGCCATCTGCTCACATTGAAACTGCAAATTTTCTATATCTGTATATGGATACAAATCTCCTGTTAACAATAAGGTTTTACGCCTAACAAAACTAGCATTAGAAACTATCGGGGTATCATTTTCACTTGTATTATTTATTAAGTCTTCAGGTTTATTCCAGTAAAATGCACTAGGATAAACTGGTGTGTTAACTACAGATAAAGTAGACAAATGGTAAACTCGCAATATCAATAATTTCAGAACTTGATACTGTTCAAAAATATGTTCCAAAGCACTCAATTGCCAAATTGTCGATTCTGCAATTTTAGATAAAAGCTGCTTTTGATCATGATTAATATGCCAGTGAAGTTCACAACGTGCCCAAGCTTTAATATGAATAGGATATGTTGTATGTTGATCTGAACAAATTTTAGCTTTTGCTAAATATTCAGGCTGATAATATTGTTCTAGACTGAGATTATGCGGTAGCTTTTGACCTGGATATAGCCAGAATACTTTGCCTTCTTTTTGAAATTGATTGAAAGGTACTACAATTAACTTGCCTAGAGTCAACATTTCTACGTCAAAAGCTGGAATTTGAATTCCATTAATTATGGTAATGCTCATATTACACAGGCGCACTTAGGATTTCACAAATGAGTAGGTTATCAGCAACTAGTCTTAAATCTTTAACAAAATGAGTTACTTCTTCTTTGTCAAAACCGTAGTTTTCAGCTTGAGTATAAATTGCTTCAATTGCTACTAAAGGTCTAATTTCATCCTTGTTGAAAACAACTACTTCACCTCCTTTTTGCTTTTCAAGCTGGTCTTTAAGTTGGTTTCCAACTTTCCAATTTTTCGGTACAGAAGTAGAACGGACTAGACATCCACGGGTAATCCCGTGTTTGTTATAGTCTAGCAGTCTCGCCATTACTGCATTAAATGTTTTACCATTTGTGGCTTCAGATACTCTAATCCCAATCTTGACATTACGCTGATGTAAAGAGTCATATCCTGAAATAGTCAAATGTAAATCATGTGATGCATCAGAAATTTTATCAACTTTAGTAATCACTACGTTTTCTGTACCTCCATCAGGAATCATTTTCATCCCACAGGTGATGATTGCTGCCAACTTATCATCATCTTTGATTGGGATATCAATTTGGTTGTTCAGCAATTCGTTATATTTTTCTAAAAATTCTTTCTTTTTTTTATCTTCAGTATTTGGTGGTAGAGGGATCACACCCTTTTCAAACTCTTCAGCACACCATTTCATTAGTGAACGTACACCAGCGGATTCACTCGCAACATTCCTTATTTCATTTTCCTTAAAAGGATATAAATTCGGATAGTCAAGAGAATTAAGATTGTTGTGCTTATAGAACCAATCTAATCGGAGTTTGACAAGCTCTATCATCTGTTCCCCAGTCGGTGGTTTGGCGGTAACTGACCTTTGACCAACCCGATCTGGAATACCACTTCCCATCTGCTCAATTTCTCTCCATGTATCGCTGATAACGCAACAGATGAGAATCACATTACTGCATTGAAAGTAAATTTTATCAATGCATTTAGCGATAATTTGAGATCCACTGTCTCCAGAATCACTGTCATTTCCAGCATAATCTATCTGGTCAAAGCAAATCAGCACAGGTAATGATGCTATTTCAGCTAATTTACATATCTGCTGAATAATCCAGATAGATTTATCTTCTTGTTGCTCAATCTGAAATTCGGGTAATCCTAATTTTTTTATCTCAGGATGATCTTCACCTTTAATCCATGCAAAGGCAATTTGAGCAGATTTTACACTTTTCAATAGCAAAAATAGTAGCGCCCTCAAAAAATCGGAGTCAATTCCAGGTTGCTCTTCTAATATTGCTTCGACTAATTCATCGAAAAAGCTTAGTAGTGTATCTTTGTTTTGACTTGCAATAATATACTTTTTCAGTTCATTAGGAGAATCACATCTTTGAATGTATTGACTATATTTATACTTCAATTCAGGTTCTTTTAAACTTTTAATTGCTGCTGCGGCAAGTTTCTGCCATTGGGTAACACCTTGAATGTCTTGATGGTTGAAGCTATCTGCTAAATAAAAGCGTACATGAGAGTTGATGCGTTTTGGGTTAGTACAAGGACCGATATAAGCAAAGATAGATCCTCCTTCTTGTGCAATGTTTTTCCATATCCGGTGAATGACATGGCTTTTTCCAGTACCTCTATCACCTTTGACAGCAATACCAATCTTGTTGGAATATTTTTTGCGAATCTCAAAGATTGCATCAGATATTCTTTCGTCAATATGTTGATTCAAGCTAGGTAAATCAGTCATAACCTCACCCCAAACCTCATCAGCTGATATGACTGATTTCAGCGTGAAAGGATTAGGACATTGCTTGCGTGCTTCGTCAAATATTCTATACAAATCTGTAGTTGACATGATTATTTTCTACCTTGTTCTTAAGATGGTTTACTAGCGAAAAACAGAAGACCTCGAATATCACTGTTGATTGAGTTTCTCTTCTGTTCTTCTGTGGCTCCGCGAGCTTCTCCACTCTGGAGATAAAACAACTGCTCACTCTGCATAGCCATCATCCAGTTGTTGAAGTTGTCAAGGCTTACTCGCTTCCCTAATGTCTGACGCAAATGCCATATCGGCACAAGACCGCTGTAGCTGCTGGTAGTGTTTAGCGTATCAAACAAGTCAAGAATCTCTGACTTAAACTCGTCGTAAGATGCGATCGCACTTTTCCCATTAACGAGTACATCTGCACCAGCTACCGCAACATCAATCTGACTAATCCACTTCACCAACGCATTCGCTGCCCAAGTACCGACAATCGTCCCTTCAAACTTAAAATCGCCACTTCTCAAACCCTCACCCAATACCTCTAAACCTTTGTCAGATGTCAATGAGTATCCCTTTTTGGAAATTGCGATCGCACCCTGACTCTGTAATTCCTCGAATATACTCTGATAATCTGCTACCTTCTGGCTTTTAGATACAATTCGCTTAGTCAATTGACCCTTCTTAACTTCCTGCTGTGTTCCTCCCAAATCCCACAAAGCCAAAAGCAGACGAGTTCTAGTTTGGACTGTATTTTGTGATATCATATTGAGTGTATTTTTTGACAGTATATTTCGTAGCGGCTGTATCTTTCTAATTGATTTACCCCAAAAAAATAACCGAGAAATTGCTGAATACTTCTCAGTCTCAGCTAAAGTGATTAATAAAAAATCAACAATATATTTCCTAAGGATGAAAGCAGTTTCTCTCAAAGGCAGGATGGAATACCTGAGAAAATCGATCATGATATATAAAAGTTGTAGCTGATGCAGTTGTAAATTCAGTGGTATATGTTTTTTCAGTACGAAATAACAGGAATTCCAACTTTGTTTTTGCAACAGCAAGGCTTTTAGCAAATACAGGTGATGAAGAAATCCAATGAACACAATATTTAAAGAAAGTAAAATAGTTTCGCGTCTATTTGCAGTACTGCTTTCAGCATTGCTAATGGTTCCCTTGCTGAGTAGCTGCGGAGGCGGTTCTCGTACTGCTACACCGCCACCTGTTGACGATACCATTGGTAGAACAGTGAGCAATCGCAACACTACAAACCAACCCGAAGCTAAAAAGGGAATGGGTACAGGGCAAAAAGTTGCACTTCTAGCAGGAGCCGCAGCACTTTACTATATGTACAACCAACATCAGAATGCTTCAAAAGAAGGAGCGGAAGGTAAGTATTATCTTTCCAAGAACGGGCGTGTATACTACCGTGATGCTGAAAAGCGCGCTCACTGGGTAACTCCACCAAAAGAAGGAATTCGAGTGCCAGAATCTCAAGCACAAAAATATCAGCAATTCCAAGGCTATAACGGGAGTTCCACAGGTCGCGATCTCACTGGCATAACTTCATCCGCAGCTCCAGCAATCTAGATCAGCGAAGCGTGTGTAAATCTAAAGCGGGTTTCCCGGAGGATAACGCCGATCGCGCACGTCAGAAACACGAACTTAAATCAGGAGACAGATCATGGTAGATGACTTTTTGCGAAAGGCGAAGGATTTCCTCACAGGATCGAACAGCGATCAATCTGAAGACGCCGAATTCCGTGATCGCAATGTCCGTCCAGCCAGCGAAGATCCCTACGGTGATCCCGCAGACTCGGCATCTTACGGCAACCTTACCCCAGCCAGTCAAGACCCCTACGGCGACCCCGCAGATATCGCTTCTTCTTACGGCAATGTTCGCCCAGCGAGTGAAGACCCTTACGGCGACCCCGCAGATCAAGGCGAGTTTGGTAACGTCCGCCCAGCCAGCGAAGACCCCTACGGCGATCCCGCAGATCAGGATTCCCGCCGTTAACGCCAAACTAATGTTGTGATGTTGGTTTTCTGCCTCCTGCCTTCTTCACCAATATTTTCATCCCCGACTTTTGGTTAAAAGTCGGGGATATTGTTGTTCAGTTTAGCTAAACTGCTCCTCTGCATCCAGGTTGAACAGCATTTGCAGAGTTTGCATACAGCGCCGTCTGGCTTCAACATCTTGCTGCGATCGCAATTGCACCATCGGGTCATGTAAAATTTTATTGACAATTCCCCGTGTTAATGCTTCAATCACCTCTTGATGTTTTTCCGCAAATTCCGAACCCAATCTCGACAAAGCTTTTTCTAATTCTTGTTCGCGGATGGTTTCGACTTTATTTCGCAGACAGCTAATAGTAGAGACAGTTTCTAGACTACGCCACCAAATATCAAAAGCTTCCACTTCTTCCTCTAAAAGTCGCTCTGCTTCCTGTGCAATCTTCCGACGGCTTTCGTAGTTTTGCGCTACTACAGCCTTCAAATCATCCACATTAAATGCCTGCACATTTGCCAATTCATTTACATCCGCATGAACATTGCGCGGCACAGAAATATCAAATAACATCAGAGAGCGCTGAACTTCTAGAACCATTTCCAACTTAGCGCGATCAAGTATTGGCTCTGTCGCCGAAGTACTGGTAAACACCAAATCGCTATCGGCAATCACGGTCATCATTTCCGATAGCGTGTGAATTTGGATCGGTTGTTCGGGGAACTGCTTCGCTAATTCTTGAGCGCGATCGCGAGAGCGATTTACAATACTAATCTGCACAGCACCTTTAGAAAGTAGGTGCTGCACCAACAACCGCGACATTTTACCAGCACCCAGAATTACGACTCGGCAAGCAGCTAAATTTGCCACCTTGATCTGCGCTAACTCCACAGCTGCCGAACTGATAGAGACAGCGCCAGTGCCAATACTAGTTTCAGTCCGAACCCGCTTCCCAGCTGTCAGCGCTTGTTTAAATAATCGATTTAAAATGGTTTTTATACCGTTATATTGCTGTCCTAATTTGTGAGTAGTCTTCACCTGAGCCAGAATTTGACCTTCTCCAAGTACCAGACTATCTAAACCACCTGCTACCCGCATAATATGCATTACTGCATCATCATGCAGCAACATAAACAGGTGTTGGCGCAGAGAAAGCACGGGCAATTTGCTGTATTCTGCCAGAAACTGAGTTACTTCTCGGATACCTTGATCTATTTCACTGGTAACAATGTAGATTTCCAAGCGGTTACAAGTGCTAAGAATTGCAACTTCGCTAATATTAGGATAGCTGGCCAGATGAGCGATCGCACTTTCAATTTGTGGTTCTGGAATACTCAGTTTTTCCCGGACTTCTACTGGGGCTGTTTTATGGCTTAACCCCACCACTGCTATATTCATTTGCTAAATTGTAGTTACTAGTTTGTAGTTGGAAATAAGATATTGAATCAGAATAGGGAATGGGGAATTTTTGTTTATTGGTTGTTAGTTTTTCCCAGCAACAAACAATAATTAATCACTAACTACTAACTATTAACTACTGTAAGGGTGAAGCATTTTGGTGAGTATTTTTCAGTTTCATAGAAAGATTTCTTTCCAAATGCTTCGCCCTTACTTTTACCATTCCCCATTCCCTAAAAATTACTTCAGTTGGAGAGTCTTCGGTTCATTAAACATATGAATTGTATCAACAAATCGAGCAGTTTTCGACTGGTTAGAAATTACCAAGCTTTCAGTTCTTGCTCCGCCCTTGAAGAAACGCACGCCTTCCATGAGATTACCAGTGGTAATGCCGCAACCAGCAAACAGAATAGTTTTACCAGATGCCAGTTCATGTGCATCATAGACCTTATCGGGGTCATTGATATTCATAGACTTTAAGCGATCGATATTGGCTTGTTTGCTTTCTCCAATCAGACCTGTTTTTACTACTTCTGGATCGTAGATTAGTTGACCTTGGAAGTGTCCACCCATAGCACGCATTGCGGCTGCGGAAATTACACCTTCAGGAGCAGCACCGATACCCATCAGCGCGTGGATATCAGTTCCAGCAAAACCACAGGATATGGCTGCACCCACATCACCATCTGAAATTAGGGCGACTCT
>NZ_JBGTFY010000122.1:0-6858 GCF_041747015.1 Nostoc sp. | reverse complement strand
AATTCATATTGGGCGCGGGTCAGGTTGCTGGGGTATGCTTTACTCATGTTACTCTCTCGGTGCTGTCTATTATCTATTCACAGCTTATACTGAGAGAGCTTTTTTACACCCTTTCCGACTTTTCAAACATCCTCTAAGAGTATAAGAATTTATTGTAACTTCTAAGGAGTTGTGTTAAAGATGATTCTCCCTATTGTATTTACTAAGTACCGTAGAGTAGATATTACGCCTGCAAAGCCTAAGTTTCTGGAATCAGGAAGGCTTTTATTTTTTCGTTTATCAGTATTATCTTTTACCGTAAGTATGGCGTTCCTGGGTACTAGTTTTGGCAGTGCGTTAGCGTTCGCGGAGCGTCTGGTAGAGAAGCTCGCCGTTAGCGTCTCAGAAAGAGAAGCCTCTCGTAGAGAAGGCATCGCTCAGATTCCATCAACACCAGATTTGATGCCTGTGGGTGAGAAAACAATTTCTCAGGTTAACGTGCTGTTTGTCAACTCAAGTGTTGGAGATGACAGTGCAGGTAATGGCAGCGAATCCGCTCCTGTGAAAACTATTACCCAAGCGTTGCGATTAGCGATCGCCAATACTGTAATTATCCTCTCCACCGGCACTTACAACGCCGACACAGGAGAGATTTTCCCTTTAATGCTGAAACCGGGTGTTTCAATTCAAGGCAACCCTAGCAATCAAGGTAAGGACATTATCATTCAGGGAGGTGGTGATTACCTGAGTCGGAGCTTTGCTGGTCAAAATGTCACAATTGTTGGAGCAAACCAAGCCTTGCTCACTGGTGTGACAGTGACGAACCGGAACCCCCGTGGTTATGGTTTATGGATTGAATCTAGCAATCCGGTAGTTGCAGAAAATACTTTTACAGGCAGTACTCAAGATGGGATTTCCGTAAGTGGTAACGCTGCACCCACCATTAGCAAAAATTACTTTGATCGCAATGGAGCCAATGGGATCACAATTGCTGGTAACTCCCGTGCCCAAGTGAAGGAAAATGTCTTTCACGAAACGGGTTTTGGCATCAATATTGCCCAAAATGCCGCTCCTGTAATCATCGGCAATCAAATTCAGAACAATAGATCGGGGATTGTGGTGCAAGCAAGTGCCCGCCCGATTTTGCGGAATAATTCTATTCAAAATAATAAAGAAGATGGTTTAGTGGCGATCGCTCAAGCAATGCCAGATTTGGGTAGTGCATCTGAACCTGGGGGTAATCAATTTCAAAATAATGCTCGCTACGACATTAACGCCAGCGCTGCTAAACAGATGATTTCTGCTGCTGGTAATAACCTTATGAGCGATCGCATCACTGGCAAAATAGATATCAACGGTATAACAGCATTAGCAGCCCAAACTTCTCAATCTGTCCCTGTCCCCAACAATGTGTTACGAGAAATACCAGCGAATGGTGAAATCACCTTCTCGGCTCCTGGAGTTGCTGAAACTACCAATGAACAAACTAACAACAGCATTTCTGCAAATAATCCTGTTCCTGCACAATTAAACAGTCAACTGCTGCCATTGTTGCCAGTTAATATACCACTTTCCCCGCCTATATCCAATCAACAGCAAGCCACCTCTAAAGTTGCTGGTTTTCCTACTCCTAGCAGCTTGTCAGATAGACAAATATCAACTCCCAATCCACCAGAGTCGTCTGATCCGCCGCAGTTAAATTATGTGCGGATCGATCCCAATACGATTGAGTTGACTGCTTCTCAGTATCCATCTAATTCAATAGCCCAAGCATCAGTTCCAAGTATGAGGAATCAAAGACAGCAGCCATCACCAATACTAGAAACTTCTACCCGGAGTGCTTCAGGACTTTTACCACTTCCTAATCACAATATTCCCATTAGTAATACTCCCAATATCCAAACAATTTCTGCAAGTATCCCTTATGGGGGTAACTCTGCGACACAGTTCGGTATACTTTATCGTGTAGTAGTTCCACTCTTCACTGATAAAGATCAAGATTTAGTGCGATCGCTTGCTCCTGGTGCGTTTCCCACTGTTTGGCAAGGTCAAAGAGTTATGCAAGCAGGAGTATTTAGCAGTGAATATAACGCTAAAGAAATGCTCAAAACACTCTCTAGCAACGGTTTAAGAGCCATTATGGAACCGTTGAATTGAGTATGGGCATGGGGCAGAAGAGGCGGAGGATACTTTCAGTTTGTAATGGTCTACTCACGATTTAAATTTTTAGGCGACAATTATTGAGAAAAGAGGACGGAGAAAGTCGCCATGTTAGCTGTAGAAGGAACATTTCAAGAGGGTGTAGTTTGCCCTGACAAGCCAATTGCTGGACGCAATGGACAAAAAGTGATGATTGTATTCCTGCAAGAAGGAAATGAACCACCGATTGAAGATTCAGCCTGGGGTGATTTTGCTCAACTTTTAAATGACTGTCAGGTTCATACTGGCATTGGTGATTTAGCCCACCAACATGACCATTATTTGTACGGCACATCCAAACATAAAGATGAGGTTTAGTGCAAGTTTTTATCGACACAGCAGCATGGATTGCACTGGCTAATATGGATGACGAGTTTCATGATCGGGCAACCCAGATTATGGGTGATTTGCTGAACCAAAAGGCAAGATTAGTTACCACTGAGTTTGTGCTACTGGAAGTAGCGGATGCCCTTACCGCTCCAAACTTGCGGTTAAATACTATCAAGTTCATTAACGGTTTAAGACAAGCCCCGATTTTACGAATTATTCCTCTTAGTGAGGATTTGCTAGCGAATGGTTGGCTTCTTTACAGTCAACGTTTAGATAAAAACTGGGGGTTAACCGATTGCACCAGTTTTGTTGTCATGCTGAGTGAGCAGATAACTCAGGCATTTACGAGCGATGGCCACTTTGAACAAGCAGGTTTTGTGAAGTTGCTGTAGGGACTGTTAAGTGAGGCAGAGAGCGATCGCACAGTTAGCAAATATTTGTAGTTGAATTATATTTATAATATTTTTGGGCGCGATCACCTTTGTCGTAAGCTGGGTTGAGGTGACATCTCCATCAGACCTGCTGGGATTGCTATGGTTTCTTAAATTTTAGTGCGTTTGCGTGATCGCTATCAGTCCCAAGGAGAATTATAGCCAGGGCGTCTATTGACTGATGAAAACTTCAACGTATTTTGGGAAGTCGGTCAAAAGGCGATCGCGTTCTTGTTTTAGGGAGCGATCGGGGTTACTCTAAGCCCAGGGACTGAGTATTGTAAACTGAAGACAGAAATACCACAAATCCAAGAATTGCCCCCATGAGCGTTCAAATCAAATTTCAGGTTAGCGCTCCGCCCTTTCGTTGGGATGAAGCTGGAGGTATTCGCATCGGTCAAAGCCGCGTTACTCTTGATAGCTTACTAGCAACATACCATAACGGCTCTACACCTGAAGAAATTGCTGTTCAGTATCCCGTTCTCTGTTTAGGGGAGATATACGCAGCGATCGCATACTATCTCACCCATGTCCAAGAAATCGACAATTACCTAGAGCAGCGTCGCAAAAAAGCTCAACAACAGCGAAATCAATTTGTCCAGCAGTATAATTTAGCTAATCTTAGGCAGCGCTTGCGCGATCGCTATCAGCCTCAAGGAGAATTATAGCCAGTGCGTCTATTGACTGATGAGAACTTCAATGGCTCGATATTGCGGGGCTTGATCAGACGTTTACCTGGATTGGATATTGTTCGTGTCCAAGATGTAGGTCTAATCCATACTGATGATTCCACTATTTTAGAGTGGGCAGCCAATGAAGAACGCATCTTGCTTACCCATGATATAGCAACGATTACTGTCCATGCTTATGAGCGAATCAACAAAGGTTTGTCTATGCCTGGAGTTGTTGAAGTTATTGCAACGGCTCCCATCGGACAGGTCATTGACGACTTATATTTATTCGTTCGTTGCAGTAAGTTTGGTGAATATGAAGGTCAGATCCTTTTCATTCCCTTTTCTTGATTGTAATAGCGATCGCGGTTCAAAATAAAATCGACTTGAGAGAGCGATCGGGGAAAGCATCCTTTATCAATCACCTTCATCTAGATATTTCAGGAAAGAATGAACACCCAATAACTGAATGCCATAGCTTGCCATTACCCCTCTCAAATCATCATCAGCCCGCAAGTCATCATCTCCAGATACGATAATCCCCGCTTTGCCATCAATCGCTGTAGCCAACACAGGTAAATCTTTGGGATCTCGACAATTAGGCGGAACAGTTTTCAACTCAACCCATAAGGCGCGGTACTGTAACTGTTGTTCTAAGCGAATCGCCTGACTAGAGTCAATCCGCTCTCTTAAACGGGGGCGATTCCAAACAAGATGGAGTTCTTCCATGAGGGGTTGACTCATTACCAACTGGAATTTATCCTCATTAAATGCTGCCAAAATCGGCAATGTAACTCGCCCTTTCAGCAAAATGCGAATCCAGATGTTGGTGTCGATGACCACTCGCAACATCATACCTGCTGGGATTGCTGACGCACAGCTTTTATTTCAGCCCTGATTTCATCGTCTGTAATCTCATTCACGGGGGGTTCGGCATAAAGTTCTTGAATTAAAGCCGTCAAATCTGAACGTAAATCTATTTGAATCAAGGCTCTAGCGACTTTTGCTCGTTCGTCTGGCTGCAATTGTTGTACCGCCGTAATGAGTTGTTCCAAAGTAATTGGGATCGATACCATGTCAGTACCCATCATGATGGTTTCTTAAATTTTAGTGCGTTTGCGCGATCGCTATCAGTCTTTTCAGCGGAATTTATAATTGACAAAAGCAATGTTATCCTAACTTGTCACAAATGAACCGATTTAATTTTATTCAATGGTAAAAGGTATGGAACCGACCATCGAACAACTTAAAGCATTCTTTGACTTTTGCGTTCGGGCTAGTAATTTGTTTAGAGATATAGCATTGGTTAGATTTGATGAGAGGACAAGCCGAATCGTGATTTTGATAGGCGAAACCATCCAAGTAGAAATTCTTAGTAATGGGGAGAACATTATCCGATGACAAACTATTTAACTCTTAATGAGCAAGAATTAAGACAATATGTGATATCAAACCCCCAGGATGAGGAGGCATTTCAGCATTACCTCAGCATCATGAGAGCGAAACCGGGGGTAGTGGTCAGCACTCCAGAACAATTAGAGGCTGAGTTAAAACGGCGTATTAATCAAGCTAGTTAACATAGAACCCGTTACTGACATTCCAGTAACGGAGTTTTTTCAATTTAGCATCTTGACTCAATGTGAATTTTGGGACTTGCCTTTATTCAGCAACGCCGATATTGCGGCGATCGCACACCCATCTGCGCTGATTTGGCGACTTGCGTGTTGCAGTCAGCCTAGCAAATATGAAGGTCAGATCCTTTTCATTCCTTTTTTTGATTGTCATTGGCGATCGCAGGTCAAAATAAAATCTTGAGAGAGCGATCGCAGGTCAAAATAAAATCAATCGACTTGAGAGAGCGATCGCCGGTCAAAATAAAATCAATCGACTTGAGAGAGCGATCGCTTTTCTAATGTGGAGGAGGCGATCGCGGTTTCATCAAAGGAACAGATAATTTATAATTTTTTTACTACACTAGCATTAAGTATAATTATCGCCCAACAATTTCAGATTTTCGCGGATAGTGGCTGTATTGGGATGATCTACTCCTAAGCTAAGTTCAGCAATTGATAATGCTTTTTTATACAGTGGTTCTGCTTCGCTGTACCGTCCTTGGGAATTGTAGAGTGCTGCCAGGTTGTTGTAACTGGAGGCGACATCGGGATGCTCTTCTCCCAGCAGCCGTTGCATGAGTTTTAATGCTTTTTTATACAGTGGTTCCGCTTTGCTGTACCGTCCTTGGGAATAGTAGAGAAAAGCCAGGTTGTTGTAACTGGTGGCGACATCGGGATGCTCTTCTCCCAAGCGGGTTTGTACTACTGATACACATTGCTGACACCAGGGTTCTGCGATCGCATATAATCCCTGTCCAGAATAAAATCTATGTAATCCCCCAAAAACCCAAATTAAATTTTCATCACTGACTGCATCAGTCAGATTTTGTGCTATCTCTGCTAAATGTGCGATCGCATCTTTGACACTTGTAATTAACTGTAGAGTTGGTGAAGAGCGAATACTCTGTGCCACTTCTACGAAAACTTTACAAAAGTTATCTTTTTGTTCGTCCGCATTAACTAAATTATTTTGCTTATTTCTCAGAAATTCTTGAATTAGTTGATGTAATTGATAAGTATCTCCACCCTGTAAAAGGTGCAAATTTTCTAATTCAACTCTGGCATCTTCTAATTCTTCAGAAGCTTGCTCTGTTGCAGCACGTTCCACCAACGACCAAGGAATTGGAGCCAAAGCAAATAAACTGAGTAAACATCCTAATTGTTGGGCATCATCACTTAATTCTGACCAACTCAACTCAAAAGCCGCCGCTACTCCATTTTTTACGTTTAAAGTCCAAGTGGGGTCATTTTCCTTCACGACTAACGAAGGATGTCCTAACCCTTTTTCCTCCAACCGTTTTAGCATATCAGCTAAAATTATGTTGCGTTTCTTTACATACCTGCCAACTAATTGCAAAGCTAGGGGCAAATAGCCCAAACGCTGACAAAGTTCTTTAGCAAGTGCTAATTCTTGGTTTTGCTTTTCTTCTCCAATGAATTGAGCTAGTAATAAGAGTGCGTCTGTCTCTGATAAAACCTCCAAAAACAAAGAACTAGCTAGGGCTTGCTGAACAAAAGTGAAACATAGTCTAGGTAAGGGTTTTGAGCATTTTTTCACCAAGCAAGTGCAAGACTATAGCATCCAGAGGTTCAAAAACCTTGCACTTTCGTCGGCGAGCGCCGGGCAAATTGGGA
>NZ_JBGTFY010000121.1:0-18731 GCF_041747015.1 Nostoc sp. | reverse complement strand
TGTGGGTGACTTATGAAACGTTGGACTCAAACAGGTTAACTTGTTTTTGCTTGGCTAAAAAAATTGAAAGAGTTCCGGAAATGCCTCATAATCATTTGTATCAATTAAGGAAGTGGAGGAAATGTTTATTCACTCTACGATTTTGGATTAGCAATTTGGTATTGAATCAAGCCGAGTACAAAGGTAACTTTGATGTATGGCGACTCCTTTTTTTGCTTTGTATCGATTTAGCAGTAGGAGTTTGAGGCAAGAGCCAGAAATTCCAGGTTTTTTTGTAGTAAGTACCGCACTGGAAAACGTGGAAGATGAAGAGGGGTCAGATCCGTTAAGAAAAGTTTCTGAGCGCGAAAAGCCAAACTTATTAGATGGGTTAGAATTCTTAGGGGTTAATCCAAAAGAAGCAATTAAACAAGTTGCGGAAACTCTTTATAAAAAGACCAATAAAGGGCAGGAAGACGTAGAACTTGTAATTGCTATTCATGGTTACAACACGAATGTATCGTCTGTTAAAGATTGGTATCAAACCATCTGGCGATATGCCAATAAAAACATTGGTTCTAAAAATGCTGTTTTTTTAGGCTACCGCTGGTCTTCAGAAAACCTTCATCCCAAGAAGTTATTTCCAGCCCTCAAATCGCTTCCCATTCTACTGGCTGCACTGTTGTATGGTGGCCTTCTTGGCATTCTTTTAAGTCTTCTCCAGGCAACTCAAATTTCTTTAGCAATCTTTACGCTCTGCTTTGCAATTTCTGGATTCTTAGCAACGCTGATTGTTACGTTGATGATTCTGAGAATTGTAGTTTATTTCCGTGACTCCTATCGCGCTAGTCACTTTGGGGTTCCCGATTTGGTGGAGTTGTTTCGACAACTGAATAAAGCATTAGTTGAACAGGGACTTGAGACAAACAAAATTAAGTTAAGTTTTATTGCTCACAGTATGGGAGGATTTGTCACCACAAACGTTGTGCGAATCCTCTCTGACGTGTTTGATCCAGCTTCAGTGGGTGACCTTGACAGTTCAAACAAAGCACCGTCTAAAGATATTGGTGACGTATTCTGTCTTAGTCGGTTGGTGCTTGTATCACCTGATATTTCGGCAGGTACGATTGTTTCCGGACGAGCAAACTTCCTAAAATCATCTCTGCGGCGTTTTGAAGAAGCCTATCTGTTCAGTAATGAAGGGGATTTAGCCCTGCGAATTGCTTCAACAGCCGCTAACTACTTTAGCTTCCCCACCAATGAACGCAAACAAGGGCATCGGCTCGGCAACGTCACCGTGAAGCCCCTTGATAAGCAAAAAGATCCCCAATATGGTGTGGTCAATCAATCAACACTAACGAGAAATCCTCAAGACCCAGAACGGCAGTTAGTGAACTATCTAGAGATTAATGGCTTACTGAATAGTATTCCAATTAGGGAACTGCAAAAGTCTAGCAATCCTGATGAAGAAAGCGTCGCGGATTTATTCACTTACTTCGACTGTACGAATTACCGCGATCGCAAATATAAGAAGACAGGTGCACACCAGCATGACCAGCCAATAGAAGAACTAACAGACGATAAAACTCAACTTCTTTGCTATCGGTTGGATCGCTTTCCTTCTTTTCTTTCCTTTCTCAATACCTTCGCCTATGCGCGTTTGATGTTGGATTGGGGGATACGTAAGGTGATTGATGTACACGGAGGCTATTTTGAAGGCGAATTTACGCGCTCAACCATTTACAAACTTGCATTCACTGGCTTACGAGGGCTGTTGATCTGCCTCAAACCTGAAGAGCAGTACGTACCAAATTCTATAGATCAGGAAATTGCTCAGGTGCGGCAAAAGTTAAGTAGTGTTAGACAAAAAATTAACGAACTCCAAAATGAAACAAGTTCAACTGATAACGCTCACTCTGCTCGATTAAAGCAATTGCAAGTAGAATTTGAAGCATGGGAACAGAAGTCGGAACAGCTTCATTCTGAACCGTATAAACCACTCTTCAAGACACTCTCAGACAAATGTGTTGAAAAACAGATTCAGGTGGCGTTTTCACCCGAACGCTATGAGTCTGAAGTGTTGGGACAGGGATGATGTTAGGACTATGTCCTTGCTGTCTCACTACGAATCGGGTGCTCAACCCAGTTCACTATTTCTCCGGAATGGGTAACTGCCACAACGGACAAGTATACCAACCATTCTTGTCCGGGTCAGAAGCGCGATTCGTGTTGCACTCCTGAATAACCCGTCGATTCCGCTCCAGCAGCAATCGGTTCTGCGCTCCCAAATTCCAAGCAAATACAAAGCCCAACAACCCACTCGTTGCTATAAGTATCCCAACCACCGTCATCAGGTTTTGATGCTTAAAAATAGCAGCCAGCGCTACCCCAATTCCCCGCCAACCTGACTCGGCAATACTAGCATCAATCACAGCCGCCGCCCGTAGTTCTTTCGTCAGCTGATCTGAAGCAATCCTCACGCGACCCACCTCTGACAAGTAGGGACTCAGCACCACCTCAAGAGTTTTCTTCATCTGTTCAGGATGACCTACTAGGTTGCTATCCGTTTGTGTCAGGTGCGCCCTTAATTCAGCAATCTCAATCCTAGTGAGAGCTGTTTCCACAACCCAAGGAAAAATTTTATCCGTTGCTGGAATTCCGCTTTCTTGTAGTAGGTGGAAGAGTTTCTGTTTCAATTCCGTTGGTAGAGTTGGATGCTTCTCGCTTAGAAAACGCCAGATCGGCGAGTCGTTCGGCTTTATCGAGTTGAGCATAGAAATCTTCGAGGTAGGTTTGAATTTCCTGCTGTCCCAAAATCCCAAAATCGGGATAATCTCGCGCATCCCCCCAAGTCAACAGTTTCTTTTGGAGGTTATGCCCATCAATTACCTTCTTCATTTCCAGGTCGAACAAACCTAGCCGCACTACTGGTACTTGATACCGTGATAACAACGCCTGAAAACCCTGAGACTCAAAAAACTCTAAATCCGTTGTATTACGCCCCAGATTAGCAACAAAGATCATCGGCATATGTTGACCAATAGTTTCTGCTGTCGGTGCAAACAAATTCAGAGAATCGTTATCCAAGTCACTGACAAACAGATAACGCATCCGAATCCCCAACCGTTTAGCAGTTGGTGTCACCTTTTTTGACACTAGCCAAGTGAGCAAAGCTTCATTAGTACCCGCCTTACAATTTGCTACAACAGGACGAAGCAAAGCCGCGTCGAGTAAAGAATTTGCCGTACTTGCTCTTGAAGCCTCTTCACTAAAGAACGCCTTTTTGTCGAACTTATGAATGCCGTAATAATTGCTCGTTGTCGCATTACTCTTATCAGTATCAATCAAAAAGAAATCCTGACCGTGATCCAAATGTCGTTGGCAATCCAATCTCGCGCCAAAGGATTTACCAGTACCCCCCTTTTCCCCAGCCCAGAGATTAATCGCATTACTCACAGTTGATATCTCCCAGTCCTAGAAATTAACAGCAGAATTAGCAGTAGTGCTAGCAGTAGAATCTGGTTTGGCTGATGATTTAGTCGCTGGTTTAAAACTTGTAGCTTGTGTTGGCTCTGAGGATGGCTTCGCATTCAACCTCTGCCAATACTTACGAAACGTACTTGGCTGAACTTTAATACCGTAAGTAGCCGCCAGCCTACAAATGTCATCAGCGCTATAACCTTGTTCAAGAGCACGAGCAAACTTCTCTTGATTTGTCTCTAGCAACTTCTCAAAAGAAGCTGGATTAGGCTTATTCCCCCAGTCATCAAGTTCCGTCAGAAACCCATCTGGATTCGGTTGAGCATTCGATAATTGAGGAGCATCAACAGTCGGAGCAGATTTTTTAGATTTAGATTCAGTCGGCATGGCATCGTAGCCTCAAGTAAAATATTGCGTCTACCTGTAGTGCTATCTAATATTACAACAATATACTAATAAGAGGTTACAGCCCCCGAACATGACCCGAAGTGCAGACAGTAAACCCGTGATGCCAAGTAATACCCCCCGTGAATACGCCTACGGGCAAATGATACCCCCTGGTAAAATGTGAAAATTGACTCTGCCCTTGGCAAGCCGTGAACTTTCGGAAAACAACGCTACGCTGTTTTCCTCATCGCTGCGCGACCGTTCAAGCTTGTCAGGGGCGCTCCCCTGAACCCCCAGCCCCTGGTATGTTACCAACTAAAATGAGTAAATTGCTGTGACTAACCCCCCTCCTTTATCAGAGATATTGCAAGGAGTATCTGAAAACTCTCGACTAGAGCTACCTGGAAAAGTAGAACGTCCGAACAAACTCAGCTTTGTCGTGAGTGATGAGGAGTTAGAGATACTCAATCAAGCGAGAGTGGGGATAAAGTTGAGCGAGTACCTCCGGGCTGTTATCTTCAAACAGCGACCTCATATTCCTCGTGCTAGTGTTCCTGCTATTAACCGTGAAACCTTAGTGCAATTAAACAGGATTGGCGGACTGCTCAATCAACAGGCAACCGCCCTAAACACTGCAAAGAGCCAAAATAGCTTTTTGGGAATATCACAGGAATATCTTCAGGAGTGCATCGACAAACTAGAAGAACTGAATCAAGAGCTAAAAGAACTAGGTCGTGCAGTTGTTCTCTTAAACGCTGGAATTGGGAGCAAGGATGATTGGGAAGATTTCTAAAAGTGGCAGCTTTAAAAAGCTAGTTGAGTACCTGGATAAAGAGGATGCAGTTGTCCTCGGAACAAATATGTATGGTCAAGGTAGCAGAGAATTGACTGCTGAATTTATGGCTGTTCGTGACCTAAACCCAGGTATCAAACAACCTGTTTTACACGCATCACTATCTCTGTTACCTGGAGAGTCCCTGAGTGACGAGCAGTTTAGGGAAGCCTGTGAAAAATGGATTGAGAAGATGGGTTTTGACCTGAACAGTAATCAGTATCTGATTATTCGCCATAAAGACACCGAGCATGAACACGCGCACCTTGCTATCAACCGGATAGATATGATCAGTAGCAAGGTAGTGGTTGATAGCTTTGAGCGTTACCGGAGCCAGGAAATTATTCGTCAGCTAGAGCGGAACTATGACTTAGAACCAGTTGCTCCCAGTTGGCAAACGTACAGAAATTATGAGCGTGAGCTAGAGCATCCTCCAGAACTTTCTGAGCGACAGCAGCTAGCAGTAGAAATTGAAAGGGCAGCTCAGGGCAGTCCTACGATGCCAGAATTTTTCCACCGCTTAGTAGAGCGTCAGATTCGAGCCGAAGTAGGCTTTACCCGCAACGGCAAACCCAAGGGCATTATTTATAAGATGGTATCCGGGGAGAAAGTGGCTGGGAATGCTTTGGGTAAAGCTTACAGCTTCCCAGGATTGCAGAAGTACCT
This sequence comes from Nostoc sp., assembly GCF_041747015.1. Classification (GTDB taxonomy): domain Bacteria; phylum Cyanobacteriota; class Cyanobacteriia; order Cyanobacteriales; family Nostocaceae; genus Nostoc. The sequence goes on along the minus strand of NZ_JBGTFY010000121.1, from coordinate 13,387 downwards.
GAAAGTGAACTATGAAGAAGCTAGGGATAACAGAGAACTTGCTGAAATTGTTCAGAGCACACGACAACATTACCAAAAGCCACAACAAGCGGGAGCTCCTGCACGAGAGGATCTGGAATTACAGACTTCTCAACCACAGATGAAAACTGTGGTTGACCCGCCTCAGTCAGAGCGGAAAAAACCGCCTATCTGGGAGCCGCAATATGGGATTCCTGCTATCCAGGATTTGATAAAAGCTATCCCCGAAAACATTGAAGAGCCACAAGCTGAAATCCCCGACCTTGCTCACGGACAACGAAAAAAGGCCCAGGCTGCCTATCAACAGTGGTCTAGCCTTGCTAGGACGATTTATCAAGTTGGAGAACTAAAGGCTATTGACCATAGGATCGCGTTTCTAATGCAGGAAGGGCAGCAGTCCACCAACCAGATCGCCCAGGTCTTGGCGCAAAGTCCCGCCGTACAAGAGTTACTTAAGCGCGATCGCACATACACCCAAAGCTACTCCGAATTCTGCCAGTCCTACGCTCGTGACAATCAAGCAACTTGGCAGATTGAGCTTGACCAGTACCGCTCTTCTGGGGAGATAGAGCGTCAGCGCCAGGAGCAGCAGCGTATCGCCAAAGAGCGTCAGCTTATTCAGCAGCAAGAACAACAACATAACTTAAAGCTACTGGGGCAGTGGCATTCGTCAGCGATCGCTTTGGGCAAACCTGCATCATATGTAGAGCGGATTCGAGAAGTCACGGCAGATCATCAACGTGGAATACCGTTGTCAGAGAAGACTATTGCAGCAAGGCAACAGGATTTGGCTGCTTATCAGCGACAGATCCAGATGCAACGTCAGCAGGGAGGGTTGAGTTTATGAAGCTTTTGATATAGGATTTCGTAGTAATGGAACACTAAACAACGTTAAGCTTGAAAGCCAAGGAGAGTAAGGATTATAAATAACCTAATAACAACAAATATAAAGAAACTTTATAAAATATTTCATTTTTTTCCCGAAAGCGATAATTAGGGAGTTGTATTAGATGATAGTAATGTTTCTGCTGGTTAACGTCTTATGAGTGATGAATTTGTAGTCAGGCTCTTTAATTTCATTAGAGATAACGGCAAAGATGTTGATCCAGACCACTATCAAGTTGCCTTTCGCCCAAGTGGGTTAGGCGTTCGGATTGTACTGAAGTACATCCACTCGGATCCAGACAGAGAAGTTGAGCTAGGGAAAATTGGACTTTAAGGGTGAAGGTAACGACGATCCTGTTGGCGAATTGGTTAGAGGGTTTGTGAATCTTAACAACTAATCTCCCAACTCGTTTGTATGGCTCAGTTTCTAGCTAATGAGCCGCACCAGACAAACACAGTAACTGAAAATTTCCGTAGGAGAGTGGTGATGGTATGGGTTTGTAGACTTGCTCAGTATCTCAAACCCTGCTTTTGTTGTTAGCCACTCCTGAAAGTGGGAAGGTTGCCAGTGTTGATGGATATTATTTCTGCTCCCTCAAATATATACACGCGTATCACACGCCCCCACTTGATGGTGTTAACCAAAGTAAGAGACCAGAATATGCATCGCTTTAATTTAGAGCGCAAGTCTTTAGGGATTAAACGAAGGCATCTGCTTGTGGGTGCGGGAGTCCTGACCAGTTTCTCCATTACAAGCCTCTGGCAAAAGCAAGTTGCTGCTCAACCTAGATTAGAGAATGTCATGACAACAGTGCAAGATCTCAGCACAGTCTTAAGGAAGGCAGCACAACGATCTCAAGCGAACACCGTTACTGTTACAGAAACGGAGGTAATTGGATTTGATGCCCAGGCTGCTCTAGCGTTTATCACTATGAGGGAAGCAGAATCGGCTTCAGATACCGCTATAGGCACTCGAACAGTAGTAGTAAAAACTTCTGATGACGGCGTAAGTTGGCGCGAAACCCTCAATACAGATACCGGATCTGTTGTTATCGATGAGCTATTCTTTCTCAGCAATGATGACAACGGTAACATTAAACGCCTTTGGATGATTACTCAGTGGGAGATTGAAGGAACGTACCCAACGCTTTACTGGACGACAGACTTTGGAAAAACGTGGCAGAAGTCCAATGCAATTGATGAATTTCTTCGATCTAAAGGACATTCTTCAGTCAGTTATGCAGAGGGTCTTCGCTTCCGAAACGAAAGCGAAGGGATTGTAATCGCAAAGGGTAATGGTTCTGAAGTGAAAGTCTACTTTCTTCAAACTCGAGATAGTGGAAAAACTTGGGAGGAAATTCAAGCCATTCCCCCTTGGTATTTTGAACAGAATAGCTTGAACTGGCGAAAACGTAACCTTTGGACAGTCAATAAAAAAGAGGAGGAGTTCTCTATCATGAAGCCTGTAGGAGGCTTCCTCCAAACTTTAAAGTCATAGAGGCACTGTGTGTCTGTTTAGAAAAAAGGGAATCGTTTTTGTAGGAGAATACTGGCTGATGGCTTTTTATGTCAACTTAATCCGACAACACCAAAGAAATATATGGCAACTCTCCAAAATGTAGTTACGAACAACCTTCAGATTCCCTATGGAGACATTGCTACCTCTCAGTTAGGAGTAGACACAGAACTCTGCCGAGAAATTCAACAAATTTTAGCTAGCAACAATTTCTATCACTTTACCGTAGATGGGGACTATGGCAGTATTACGCGGGATGCTTTGAGAGATTTTAAAGAAGAGTATGCTCTGACGGGTGGCGATATTCTCGGTCCAACAACGGCTCAATTTTTATTGAGACTTGATACGCTGAGTCCTTCTGGAGATGGAGATAATAACTTTGGCACCAGAGACGGAACAGTAAAAGCGATTATTCGTGAGTGCAGAATGCACGGATTGACTTTAGATTCCCAAATCGCCTACGTGCTTGCCACAGTGGAGCATGAAACGGCTAATAGCTTTAAACCTGTTCGGGAATCTTTCTACTTAAGAGAGCCAGCAGCAGAAAGACATCGAAGGACGCTCCGGTATTATCCTTACTATGGACGTGGGTTCGTACAGTTGACCCTGAAATCTAACTATCAAAAATACAGCGCTATTCTAAGGGAGGACCTTGTGACTTTGCCGAATGGGCCTGATATAGTCATGAGGCCGAATGTTTCCCTGTTTATCCTAGTCCATGGAATGGCCACAGGGCAATTTACGGGAAAACGTTTAGGACAGTACGTTAGCGGAACTCGAACTGACTTTTTTAATGCCAGAAGGGTTGTTAATGACACAGACCGAGCCGAGCATATCGCTGGCATAGCAAGAAGATGGCTATCAAGACTTGACTCTTTTGAGTCTGCTACTCCACTAGAGAATCCTGTAGACACTGGTACAGGATTCTCTGACTTAGAAAGCACTAAATTAAGTGAATTAGAAATTCTACTGTTTAGCAAAACTATGAGTAGTTAAGTTAATTGAGCAAGAGGTTAGTATTGATTAGCTATTACTTGATCCTGACCATCCCATTCTTACTTCTGAATGCTTGTGAATTAGCAAAAACTCAAGATCAGGATTTCCCTCTCCCTAACCCTTCCCAACAATCATCCGCTTCACAAGAATCCTCGTCCGATGCTTGTTCTAATGTTAAAAGATTACTCAATCCTGATGCAGAGCTAACCTCTTCAGAAACTGAGTTAGATCGTTATTTTCGTTTAGCGTTTGATGCAGAAACAGAAGGACATTTTGAAGAAGCAAGTAGCTTTTATCAAAAAGCAGCAGAAATAGCGACTTGTGAGTGTGACCAGCAACACGCTCTAGCTGGAAAACAAGCCGCTCAAGAAGCGAAAGATCTAGTCAGTCATCAGGGAATGGCAAGTAAACCGACTCAGTTTTTTTGGGCTCGATTGCAGGAATTAACACGATCGCTTCCCTGTGTACAAATTCAAGAATAATGACTTATTGAAGGTAATAATGTGGTGTGTTGTCATTGGAGTTTATCCAAAAAATTACTGTTCTGATCCTTTAGCTGTCTTCATTAAATTTTTTGATTTGATCTAGGAGAAAATATATGCTCTCTAAACGCAATAGTTTACCTTTGCCTCCACCACAGGAGATTCAAACCCCTGGATTTGCCGCTAATACTGATGATCTTAATCTTGATGACCTTAAGCAGCAAAAAGAACAAATGGCCCGTCAAGTAGAAGAAATGGAAGTTCTTATAGAGCGAGCCATCCTTGAAACTATATGCGGGACTGAAGATGAAAGCCAAGATGTAGAATCTTACGACGGAACGTTAGGTGTTAGTAAAGAATTTGTCCAGAAATTCTCTATCTCTATAGCTCAATTGCAGTGGGTAGAAGATTTAAACATACGCTTCAGTAATCCTAGCGAATCATCAGGTAATGTCCAAGGACGGCGTTGGGGTACAGGCGGTCTTATTGATGATGATAAATTCTTGACGGCGGGACACTGCTTCGATCAGGAAGGTAATGGCTGGACACGTCCTAGTCGTAATGGCGAGACAATTTCTCCTCAAGAAATTGCCAAACTAATGCATTTGAACTTTAATTTTCAAATCGATTCTGCATCTGCAACTGATGAGCCGCGCCCCGATGATCGTTTTCCGATTGTCGAGCTTTTAGAATATCGAATTGGAAATGTAGATTATGCAATCGTGCAAGTTGGTCGTAATGTAGACGGACAATTACCTTCCCAAAAGTACGGAAAGTTGAAAGTGGCTAAACAGGATTTAACCGAAAGCAATGCAATGCTGTGTTTAATCCAGCATCCTCAAGGAAGGCCGAAGCGCATTGAAGCAGGGCCATTGCACAGTAACAGTAATGGTATAATTCTCTACGCTAGTATTGACACCTTAGGAGGCTCTTCAGGTGCTCCCATTCTTTCTGGCGATACAGGAGAAGTGGTAGGAGTACATACTAATGGTGGCTGTACAACTTCCAGTGATGGTGAGAACTCTGGCGTTGCCATAGGGGTGATTCGTAGACTGTCCACTGTATTAAATGGCACGGAAACTCCAGTCACAGTATTTCCAACAGCTACTGACTTAGAAACGGTTGATAATGAAACCCCCATCGAACTTGAAGATACCCCATGTTTTGCTCTTTTAGAAGATGATGATTTTGAAGAAAATATTTTAGAGGCAGTTCCTTTTCCTGCAATCAATGTTCAGCTTCCAGAACGAGGGCAAAGCTACTATAGTTATTCAAGATTTAAATGGAAACAATTTGGGTTAGCAGAAACGATACAAGCCATAGAAAATATTGCATCAGCTTGGTTTCAGATCCATCGAACCGGCCCTCTGATTGGCGTAGGCAACATCAGTGTTAAAGGCGGTGGCCCCGTTTCACCCCATAAAGATCACCAAAAAGGTCTTGATGTCGATTTCCGACTTCTAAGAAAAGATGGAGCCAAAATCGGCGTTACTTTTCGAGATCCAAATTATTCCCGCCCTCGAACTCAAGAATTAGTAAATGTTATCAGAGGTAATCTTATTCTTCCAGTTGTCAAAATTTTCTTCAACGATACTTTGGTAACAGGAGTAGAGCCTCTTATCGGACATGACGATCATCTTCATGTCCGATTTAAAAAATAGGGTTAATTATGTTTAGAGGAAAGCAAATTCATCACAGGTCAGCACATTTATATCGCTGGTGACGTGGGTCTGGCATTGTTTTGGAACATTCTAGGCAATTTAAAATGTCTTTGGATGGAATATTATCGGTCTATGTAACTAAGCCGCTCCGTCATCCAGGGAACTAAGTTACTGAACCAGCAAAGGCAAAATCAGGCTTCTAGCCCTTGTAGTAGATTCACCTTAGTAGATTCGCCAACAACATCGGATAATACTCGCACCCTGCTAAGTAGGGTTAGTTTTCTTCACCTTAGCGCGATCGCACTTGTCGAAGTTGAGATACACAGGTGCGTGCGATCACATTACTCAAACACAGTCGTATTTGTGAAATTCGTGCGCTAGTTAAAGACTTGATATTAGAAAAAGTCTAAAAATCCCTTAGCTGATAAACATAACTTCTGATGGAAAATACGTAAAGTTATGATATCTAGAACTCAAATTTCGGACACCATAGCATTTGACATTACTCCCATTGATAAGGACTTGTCTAAAAAGGTTCTTGGCTACTATTTAGTAAGTACAGCAACTATCTATGTTGAAGATACTCATAGTGAGCCAGATAAAAGAGCGGTAGAAAAAGAGGTTAAGAATATTGCATCACACTTAATTAATAGCGATGAGCCACAACTAACTATTGCTATTCACGGCTATGCCAACACAAAGTCTGATACTCAAAAAAGAGATAAAAATATATATGAATACGCTAAAAATATTTGCACATCGAACAATGTTTTTGTTGGCTATCGTTGGCCTGCCGAAAATCCAGCTAAGGACGATCCTGAACCAGCTAATAGTAAACCTAAATCGTTTTTAGATAAGATTAAATTCGCTCTTCAATCTCTACCAACTCTATTATTAGGCATACTAATTAGCACGCTAATACTTGGGATTACTACAGTTTCTCTATTGCTAATAAAGCCTACTGTATTTAATCTGGTAGTAACTTTTCTGTCAATTTTTCTAGTGTCTACCTCGCTAAGTTTTTTGTTAAGTAGACTTGGAGAAGCAAATAGATTTCTACCCCCCATTCCTAATGGATTAATTTTAGTTTTTTTTGCTTCTTTGATTGGTGCTATCGCTACTCATACGCTTACTATCCCTATAAATTCTGACTCCTTACTCGTGCTCCTTGCAGTTTTATTTGTACTGTTTTTTGGAGTAGTTTTAGCATTAATTGCGCTGAGATTATCAACTTATCCAGGCGATCGCTACAGAGCTAGCAACTATGGTGTTATAGATTTAGTGGAATTTATTAGGCAGCTCGATCAAGCCTTGATTGAAAAAGCTTGTGAACAGGCAGGTATACCACAATGTCAATGGTCGGATGTCAAGAAGATTGAAGATGAACGAATTAATAAAGACAGAGTAAGGCTGTCATTTATTAGTCACAGCTTGGGATGTGAAGTAGTTACACAGACAATTCGTATCCTCTCTGATGTATTCGAGCCTAATTCGATAGAGATATCTGAAGAAAATTTAACTGGAAAAGACCCTTCTTCAAAAATTGGTCGTGTTTTTAGTCTAGGAAGGCTGGTTCTAGTTGCGCCCGACATCCCTGTAGAATCAATCCTATCTGGAAGAGCTAACTTCTTACGCTCATCACTACGTCGCTGTGAAGAAGCTTATGTTTTCAGCAATGAGGCAGATTTAGCTTTACGTCTTGCTTCGACAGCAGCAAATTACTTTAGCTTTCCAGCTAGGACTCGTTTTAGGGGCTACAAACTTGGTAATGTAACTGCTAAACACTTTATAAATAAGTTTGACTGTCGTAACCGAAGACTCAAAGATGATGAGAAATATGGCATCATCAATCTCAATAAGGGTGAACATAATTACCCCTACAAAAATATTGAAGTTCGTGCTTCAAACCTGGAGCATAGGAGACTTGATGAACTTTTACAGTCAGAAAAAGAAGAGAGTGAAAAGCAGATTTTGGAGGAGGAAGCAGTCGCAGATTTCTTTACCTACTTTGACTGTACAGATTATGTAGACTTTAAAGGTGCTCCGACAAAATCAGACCCCAAAAATGGAAAACCAGAAGGGGTTGTTAGTCATGCACCAAGGAGATCTGCATTAAATCTTTGGTGGGATTATATCATCCTTTGCTTTGCTTACTTTTTTTCAATTCCAAGACATATAAATGTTCATGGTGGCTACTTTGAAGGCAAGTTTAGTCAGCGACTCATCTATGATATTGCTTTCCTTGGGTTTAAGGGATGTCTTACTGAGAATTTCAACGGTTCGCTTAATGATTTCTCAAAAGATTGTCAAAATAAAGGTATTCAAGTCGTGCTTGCTTCCAAAGATTTACCAAAGGCACCTAGTGGAGAATCTCCATGTCACTATCGCTAAATCACTTCCTGTTTAACCATAAAAGTTTAATTCATCAAGAGATAACCCATGAAGTTTATTGGCGGTATGGTGAAACTTTAACAGGCGAAATTGGTCCGGCTGTCTTAATTATGTATTAAATACCTGGTATGACGGAGCGGTGTCTACAGCTAGGGGTGAAATGAGCTGTTGCACTACTTACAGTTTAAAACCGTACCCTTGACTACCTAGATCATCATCCTTTCTGCAACGCCGAAAATTCAACATCTTTTGGAGATCGCATAATTTAATGAACCTAAATTTAGTTAGTATCTTTTCATCATTTATGGTTCCTGCGCTCAATGAATTTCAAGCTTGGGCTTTGCAGAAACCGGATGAAAGCCTTAGCAAGAAACTCCTTCCGATCATTAGCTTCGTCGAGGGTCTCATTGCAAACCAACCCACCTACTTAGACAGTAAGCGGCTTGCCCTCGGACAAAACTTTTGTTGTGCTGGACAGGTAGTGATGGGCGAGTTCGACGTGATTGAAACGGCGCTTACCTCACCCCAGTCCCGAACATGGCGTCTCGGCACCACTATACTGGACAAGAATTATGCACCCAACCAAGATGTTGGCGGCAGGAATGTCTTCCTCCTCTCCCTGTCAGATGAGGAAGCTGGTGGCAGCAACGACCACGAGTCATTTAGGAAATGTATGCAGGCCTATCTCCTAAATGATGCCACAACAGAGCGTCAGTGCGATGCTACCGCTTCGCGGCTACTTGATCAGTTGGGAGCAGATTACGTGGAGATGCCCCATGGTAGGAACGGCACTTTCTTCACCAACGATCAGCGTGGTTGGATGGGATTTCTTGTGAGGTACCTGCACTATGTGCTCTTTGGGCTAGACCCAGACGACGAAGAGTCAATCGGTTTTCTGACGGAATTGCACTACACGCGCATGGGAACCTTGCACTACTTTGCGGGTATCGGTCGCATTTTACAGAGTCTGAACCTAAAGGGACACAAAAATCTGACCGATCTAATCGAGCGAGCCGCGACGATCTATGAAAATTCGCCAGCCCTCGCAGACTTTAAGCAGGATTGCTCCGCAGAAAACGGCATGACTCGGCGCGAACTCGCAAAGCTTATGACCTCTATCATCAGTATTGCAGCGCTACAAGGCCCGCTACACCTTGGTTATACGGCAATGGGATATCGTCCTCTCCCTGCCTATAAGGGGCGACAGACCGCTGATATCGATCCGACCCATTATTGGGATGCGCTCGATTTGGACGACCGAGAGTCCGTACGGCTCTACCTGCTAGAGTGCGCCCGACTCTGGGCACCTGTTAGTGCCACACATCGGGTCGCTACTGAATCTTTTACGGCAACGGTAGCAGGAGCGGAACGAACCTTTCCTAAAGGCACCAAGATTCTGATACCCATGAGTCTAGGGCTTCTAGACGAAGGTTTTTGGGGTTCTACAGCCTATGAATTTAACGCGAAACGCGAGAATCTATGTCCCTTTCACATGGGCTTTCATTCGGTTGGCAATCGCAGTGCAGGACGCATCTGTCCGGGCAAGGATATTGCACTAGATATGCTTGTGGATGTTGTGAGAGTAGTGGGAAAGGTACGTCGCTCCGCCCTCTAACCTAATGTTTTGGTCGCAGAAGCAGGAAATCTCTAAAAATATCGGGAATGAGCGTATCTGTAAATCCGAGGCAATGTATGGAAAGCAAAACGGGTCAAGAATTTCAAGTTGAGTTCAGAGAACTCAACGCAAATAAAATGACATTTCGATGTCGGGTCTGTGGGCTTGAAAATAATGGAGAGCCTGTTATATTACTTCATGGTTTTCCTGAAACGTCCCACTTGTGGCAGGGCATTTTGATATCTCTCGCATCCAGAGGATATAGATGCTTAGCTCCAGACCTGCGAGGCTATAGTCCACGGGCAAGACCCAAAGCTATAGAAAGCTATCGCATCGATAAAATTGCCTCAGATGTTGTAGCCCTTGCGGATGCCATAGGGTTTCAAAAATTTCACCTTGTAGGACATGACTGGGGGTCTGGATGCGGATGGACTGTTGTTGAACTGTATCCCGATCGGGTGAATAGCTGGTCTGCCTTATCCATCCCTCACATGGATGCATTTAGCCGGGCAAAAAAAACAGATCCTGATCAAAAACGGCGAAGCTGGTATATAAATTTATTCCAGCTGCCAATAATTCCCGAACTACTGCTTGGCTTTGCGGTTGCCGGAGACCGTCCTTCACTTTGGAAAATATCTTCTGATTCAGAAGTAATGGACTATCTGACTGTTTTCAAAGAATTTGAGGGTCGCAGGGCCGCAATCAACTGGTACAGAGCCAATAAGGAACTTCCGATCCCCTATGGCGATGTTTCCGTCCCAACCGTGCTGATATGGGGAAATCAAGATATTGCGGTCGGTCGTTCCAGCATAGAAATGACAAAAAACTATATGAAAGGGGAATATACCAGGATCGAACTTGATGCAGGACATGCACTAGTGCAGGAGAAATTCGAACAGATAAACCAGGAAATCTTGAGTCATATCCAACGACACCCGATCTAGTAAATCACCCTGCCGCCAGCGGATGAAGATAAGCGTCAATCATGTCCGAGGCTTACCCCATAGATTCAGGAACCCCTAGATATTAATACTTTGCGGAATTTTAGAAGGCAGTAAAACATTGTAATGTGTAGAACGAACTTCGTTTCTGGCATTGATTTTTAACTCAATTGTGCAAAGCTTTTCCTGAAATTCTTGTAAAAGCTTTACTACACGACTATCTGCAAAATATGAATCACCATAATTTCCCAGTTGTGTGTAGTAGATAGAACCCAATAAATAGGTCATATTCATTTGAGTTTCTGCCTGAGAGAGCGAGGGAAGCAACGCAAAATAATCCGCTTCATTAATCTGAATACTTGTCTTAGGTGCTTCTCTGTAACCTGCCAAGGGCATATTAGGCATATAGGTTATGAAAGATGACTGCGGAAAATTTACAGCGGCATGGCTAGCGCTGCCTGTGAATATTATTAGGGTTACCGCCTCAATCAAGTATGCCAAGGTTCTGATCTGAGGTATGGAGTCATCATTAGTTATTTCTCCAATCCCTGTCATTTGACCTCCTTTTGGATCGGTTAAATCTTTGATCCAGTCTTGAATCTCTGGATTGTTTTGAACTGCACTATCATCTTCATAAAACAGCTTTAAGTAGCTCGAAACCCAGTCATGAATCGCATCCCAGATCAAAAGTGCATCATCCCGATAGGGATAGTCAGGTAGGAAATGAGGCTCATCTACACCACGGCTCTTCAATGTCATTGGCAAAAATGACTCGTTAAAGGGAAAGGGATATTCCTTTGCACCTTTGATGCTAAGCAACAGTGAAGACTCTAATGTTCCAGCCGCTACATTATCAACTGTTCCTCCCACATTGACAAGTCCTTTTACCGCAGAATCATTGATAAACAAAGTGCCCTCAAGGTGAGGTCTTAATAAAGCTCCTACTGGGTGCTCTAAAGGGAGCTTTCGATAGGTTGCGATCGCGATTGGTTCCATTCGTAAATGGGTTCCGCCCAGGTGAGAAATGAACTCGTGATAGTTGCCATCAGCGATTTGGACAATTAACTTTGCCATTTGCCATGCCCATCGTTCTGAAGAGGATGTGTTGAGCGATGGTGCAATAAAAATAGGATTGTCTGGGGATGGCTCCTGGTAACATTGAATCGCAACCGGAACTAGCCTGCGATTTGGACAATCACCCGACTCAACCGCAAACAATGCGATTGGTTGATATATATATTTTTGAACCTTGCGGCCCTTTTCTATTTCTATCTTCCCAGGGTTAATGTCTTTAAGAACCTTGTAATCTGTTATGTAGAGCCTCTTTTCTTCAAGGGCTTTCTGGAGAGAATCACTAGAACCCATTACAGATTGATATTGCACATTAGTAACTGGAAACTTCTCTATAAGGGCTGGGAGACGTTCGATTACCAATGGATTTGCACCTGCAACTCGTTGAGACGCAAAGACCCTGTCTTCTTGTGTATAGTTAGCAACACATGGTAAATAAATAATCTGAAATAAATCTTGATAGTTTTTGAATGAAAGCTGTGAAGTTATCTTTTGAGAGCGCTTTTCTTGTTCTTGAATGCTTTTCACTTTCTCGGTAATATTCTTTTCAATTATGATATTAGCAAGATGATCTGCACTTGGTTGAGTATCTTCTGCTTTGGGATTCTGTCTGGGTTCCCTAGATGTAAATTTTAAAATTCCGATCAAAGAGTTGTAGATATTCCTAATTAATTTTGAATTTTTGGAACTGTTTAGGAATGTCAAAAATCTAATATCAAAAATAAATCTAAGAGTAGAACATCGCTCTTGGTTAATTACGACATCATACATTGCCTGATTAGAGCGAATTAGCAGTAGTGCAGAGGCGACATCATTAGCCCATTTTGGTTTTGTAAGCGAGTTATCCTCAAAGAAAACAGATGCAGCCATCGGATATTTTAGATTGGGACTTATATTAGTAAATGCTTCATAGGTATACTCATACTTTTTGCGTAGAGAAGCATTTTGTGAAGGGATGATAGTCATTTCAATAACCAAAATAATCTATAGTATAATCGACAAAATATAGAGTGTTGTTGTAGATTTGTTACTTTAGAAAAACAGAGCTATAGCAAATCTACAACAACACCCAATTAGCAGCGAGCGCGTCCTTGAGCCCTTCCCGAATACCGTCACCAACGCTCCGTTGTCTGCCTCGCGAAAGTCTGACCAGTTTAACCCCACCAATTCCGAGACTCTTAGACCGAGGAAATAGAGCATCTTTAAAAAACACCATATTTGCTCCATCCAGACCCCGAATACAAATGTCAAAAAGTTCAATAGGATCTGTGATGCTAGAACACTCCTGTTGCGGCAGGTAAACCGAATAGCCCGCCGTCCTTAGTCGGTCAGCCAATCTCTGGTTAAACCCTATCTCTGCCTGGGTAAACAGCAGACCCGCTAGATAAATCTATGAGATAGATGAAGTCGTCATAAAAGGTCTCCAAGAGCAGATATTAGTCCCACTTGGGGGCATCCACAACACCCCAATCGAGAATTTTATCCGCTCTGTTAAGGGCGCATGATGGGACAATGATTGACGAGAAGTGTCGTTCTCTCAAGTTATTCTCGCTCCGTGCATTATGAGTGACGTTCTAGCTCCGCTCGATCACCCCAAACCGCTGGAATTAGCTACCCCACTGCCCTTGACTCAACACCCGGCGGCGGTGTACCTGTCCGGGCTAGGAACTGGGTCAAGGAGAACGATGCGAGAAGCCTTAAATGCGATCGCCTCTCTACTCACCAACGGACACTGCGATGCTTTCACACTCGATTGGTCAAAGCTGCGCTACCAGCATACAGCAGCTGTTCGGGCTGTCTTGATGGAGAAG
>NZ_JBGTFY010000120.1:0-6946 GCF_041747015.1 Nostoc sp. | reverse complement strand
GGTGACGAAGGTGGTGCCGGTCAACCAACCGCCTAGTGCTAGGAAGGCGCAGGGGAACAATAGTATCCCTGACCAACCTACAAATACGAAGCGATCGCGCTTGAGCCAGTCGTCTAGAACGTCAAACCACCCTCTACTGGGTGCGCGTCCAACTGCGATGGTCATCGGACTAAAATCCTCATTTTTTTACTAAAATTGCAACGTTTCTCAGGCAGCGCGGAAAGCTAGTGTAACCGACTGCTGTAAGAAATTAACGTTTTTTTGACAATCTTAACTGCTTTTAAGCAACTGAGATTCTGAGAGCTTGCCGACTACTGAAGTCACCATTTCTCAGGGTTATGACATTACACGTACCATCGGCTAATAATCTAGCTGGTGGTAACTTAATGATTCTTAATTTATCACATTAGTCCGGGTTTTTGCCTGATACACAGAAGCAAATCAGCTATGTGACACAAACCTTTTGAACCACCCCACCGCGTAGGCGGATGGGGATTCCTGACATCTCATGATGACAGTGGGACATTCAAGTATCCCTCTAGACCCTCAAACTAACACCGTAACGATTGGCGTAAGAATTGGGCTTACATTTAGTTTAGATTCGCGCTTTCAGAGTCCATCACTCAGCCAGTTAGGTACGTTCTGCATCCTGATATTGCTTGTCAGTTGTTTAGGCTTTCTGCTTTTAAGCAGTAGTGACTTACTGTGCCGGAGTCTCACCGAAACTAGAATGCTTCAACACGTAGATAGTTGCTCATACTCACTTTTATATTTTAACATTCAAATGGAATTATCTACTTCGCTGCATTGGCTTCTAAGAAATAGCTCATTCCGACGCTCGTGCCTCGCTAACGCTGCGCTATCATACATCTGTCCTCTGTTTTACCTGCGGTAAAAATCAATTACAGATGTAATCGTCAATCGCCGCCTTACATCCCCACCGTATAGACGGATGGGGTATTACGGCGTTCCGATAAATAATATAAATATCAGAATTTTTACAATTTGACACAAGTTTTCTCAGAAATCTAAACAATTAGCAATGGGCATGGGGTATGGCGCGACAAGTGAGATCGGGGAGCAAAGGAGAATAATCAATGCCCCATGCCCAATTCAACTTGCAAGATATCCCGATTCAATGGGAGACTTTTAAAGAGAGTATCTCACAGGCAATGGTAGTTCAATGACGGCATCAACAACGATTAACACAGGCGATCGCCTCCTGCATCAAAATGTTCTCGGTTCTCGCCGGTTTAGTAACTACTGGTGGGCAACTATCGTTACCTTGGGAGCAACAGGTTTTTTTCTGGCTGGGTTGTCAAGTTATTTAAAAGTTAATTTACTCATAGTTAGCGATCCAACTCAACTGATATTCGTCCCCCAAGGTCTGGCTATGGGGTTATATGGTACTGCTGGCTTGCTACTAGCCACATACTTATGGCTAGTGATTTTATGGGATGTCGGAGGTGGTTACAACGAATTTAATCAGGAAACTGGCACAATAAAAATATTCCGTTGGGGATTTCCTGGCAAAGACCGCCAAATTGAGATTGACAGCCGCATAGAAGATGTGCAATCTGTGCGAATAGCCGTAAAGGAAGGTCTTAATCCCCTTCGCGCCCTCTATCTACGGGTTAAGAATCGGCGAGATATACCCTTAACACGAGTTGGACAACCGTTATCTTTAACAGAGTTAGAAACAGAAGGCGCAAAGTTAGCCCGCTTTTTGGGAGTGTCACTAGAAGGACTTTAAGGCATTGGGCATTGGACATTGGGCATTGGGCATTGGGCATTTCCCCCCGACCTCCCCATTCCCCATTCTCCCTTGAGACGATAAGATACTCTGGTTGAGTCAGTAATGGGCAATGCGGTTGAAAATTTCACAATTTTTGCTTTCTCTTGTGCTCATCAGTGCTTTGATGTTGGGAGGATGTTCAACAGAGCAAGTAGCTTCTAATACTTCTTCTCCAACCTCAACAGCTACCTCTCCAATCAGCGAGGCAAGCACCAAGACAACTACTGAAGCAACATCTGTATCTCAAACTATTAGTGAGAATATTCCTGGAATGACAGATTTACCACGGCTCGAAGGCAAGGCTACTGTGGTTCTCACGGTTAAAGGCTCGCCAATTACTATCGAAGTAGACGGCACTAATGCCCCCATTACATCTGGCAACTTTGTAGATTTAGTGCAGAAGGGTGTGTACGACGGTTTAGCTTTCCATTGAGTTGTCCGCGAACCCCAACCGTTTGTGGTTCAAGGGGGCGATCCTCAAAGCAAAGACCCGAAAGTTCCAGCAGATAGACTAGGAACAGGTAGTTATATGGACCCAAAAACCGGAAACGCTCGCTACATACCTCTAGAAGTTAAGGCAAAAGGTTCAGATACTCCAATTTACAATAAACCATTTGATGCTACTGCTCAAGCTGTCGTATTGCCCCATAAGCAGGGTGCAGTAGCAATGGCCCGATCGCAACAACCAGACTCGGCTTCTGCCCAGTTTTACTTTGCTTTAGCCGATTTAGCCTTCTTGGATGGTAACTACGCCGTGTTTGGCAATGTCACTCAAGGTTTCGATGTAGTAAACAAAATTCAGCAAGGCGATCGCATTGACTCCGCTAAAGTTACCCAAGGTGCAGAAAATCTGAAAACACCTGGACAGTAGGAGAAATCAATTCAAAATTCAAATTGGTTAAGGTTTGTGTAACTGGTATTGGTTTAATTTCCGCCTTGGGTGGAAGCTTAGAGGATAGTTGGCGAAATTTAATCGCAGGTAAATCTGGAATTCGATTACATCAACCATTTCCAGAATTTACCCCACTTCCTCTAGGTTTGATTGGTCAACAACCATCTGAGTTGGCAATATTAACTCAGCTGGTTGTTGCTTCTGCTTTGCAAGATGCTGGGTTAGTTCCACCTTTAGCTGATTTTGCTGTAGTCATTGGTTCAAGTCGCTCTTATCAAGCGTCTTGGGAGATGCTTGCAAGGCAAATGTATGAAAAACTCCACCCACAAGGGGATGGAGTTTTTGGGCATGGGGCATGGGGCATGGGGCATGGGAAAGAGTCTTCAGTATCCTCTTTTGGAAATTGGCTAGATACATTACCTCACATGAATGCGATCGCAGCTGCAAGACAAATTGGGGCATCAGGGATAGTTTTGGCACCGATGGCAGCTTGTGCAACTGGAATTTGGTCTATTGCCCAAGCAGCTTTATTGGTGCAAACTGGGCAATGTCAACGAGCGATCGCTGGCGCAGTGGAAGCACCAATTACACCCTTAACTTTAGCTGCGTTTCAGCAGATGGGTGCTTTGGCGAAAACTGGAGCTTATCCCTATGATTTACACCGAGAAGGCTTAGTATTAGGCGAAGGCGCAGCTGTGTTTGTCTTAGAATCAGCAGAGTTGGCAAAGCAGCGTCAAGCAAAAGTATATGGGGAAATTCTCAGTTTTGGCTTAACTAACGATGCCTATCATCCCAATTCACTAGAACCTGAAGGGAAAAGTGCGATCGCTGCCATCAAACAATGTCTAGAACGTAGTTGTCTATCACCAGCCGATATTGATTATATTCATGCTCATGGCACAGCTACTCAGCTAAATGACCGCATAGAAAGCATGATAATCCAGCGTTTATTTCCCCAAGGGGTAGCAGTTAGTTCGACTAAGGGAAGCACAGGCCATACATTAGGAGCTTCGGGAGCCTTAGGTGTAGCTTTTTCTCTCATGGCGTTAAAGCATCAAATATTACCGCCATGTGTAGGATTGCAGCAGCCAGAGTTTGATTTAGACCTCGTTACAGCAGCACATCTAAGTAAAATTCGGCAGGTCTTATGTTTGAGTTTTGGCTTTGGTGGACAGAATGCAGCGATCGCATTGGCAAGGTAAAAACTTGTGAGGGTTGTCATTAGTCATTAATGTTCTGTTTGACAATCTCACTGCTACCCAAAACTTAGAAGCATTCATCGAGCAGGCGATCGCTCTGAGAGAGAATGAAGCCACTTAAACATAAGTGTTATGTAACTCTTGTGGGGTGAGGTACAAGAACCCCACCCCCAACCCCCTCCCGAAGAGCGGGGGCTATGACAATACGGTTCAGTTAGCGCAAAAAACCTTAAGCTGCGTAGGTTGGGTTGAGGAACGAAACCCAACATTTGGGCAGGTTTGTTGGGTTTCGCAAAGCCTCAACCCAACCTACAATTTTCCTTAACTGAACCGTATTGGGGGCTATGATGTACCTCATGTGATTAGGAAACGCTATATTAGTCTATTATTTCGCATACTTCTTTAAGTCCCTAGCAGAATATAAAATATAAAACTGTAACAAAAACTACAAAATTCTTGTTTTTCCCAAAAAACAGGATAAGCTAAATACATACGATATCTGGTTCGTAAAGATACCGTATTTAGGAGAAAATCTTATGATTTCCAAATCCCTGTTGCTGCCAGAACCTGCTTCTCCAGCGCATATATGCCCATTTGACCAAGCCTGTAGCTACTTAGAAGCGGCAGCTAAAGAATTAAATTTAAATCAAGGTTTGCTGGAAATTCTCAGCCACCCGCGTAAGGTTGTCACAGTTTCCATTCCCGTGAGACTAGATGATGGTGAAATACAAGTTCTCGCTGGACATCGCGTGCAGCACTCCGATGTTTTAGGCCCCTACAAAGGCGGAATTCGTTACCATCCAGCTGTGACACTGCGCGAAGTATCCGCTCTAGCAATGCTGATGACCTGGAAATGTGCCTTGTTAGGTATTCCTTACGGTGGTGGCAAGGGTGGCATTGCCATCGATCCAAAACATTACAGTGTTGGCGAATTAGAGCGAATCAGCCGCCGTTATATCAGCGAGTTAATTAAAGATATTGGGCCTGCCGTAGATATTCCTGCACCCGATATGGGTACTTCTGCCCGTGAAATGGCTTGGATGATGGACACTTACTCTGTGAATGTTGGTCATGCTGTGCCGGGGGTTGTAACTGGGAAGCCCCTATCTATTGGTGGTTCCTTGGGACGAGAAATGGCAACCGGACGTGGTGTGATGATTATTGTACGTGAGGCGCTGGCAGAGCAAGGTAAATCCTTGGCAGGAGTGCGAGTAGTTATTCAGGGTTTCGGTAACGTCGGCTGTGCCGCAGCAGAATTACTATATGAAGCAGGCGCAAAAATTATCGCTGTTTCAACGGGTGCTGGGGGAATATTTTCCGAACTTGGTCTTGATATTCCCAAGTTGAAAGTTTACGCTGCTGAAAATCGCAAGAGTATTATGGGTTTTCCGCAATCTGTACCAATTAGCAATGCAGATTTATTGACTTTACCCTGCGATGTCTTAATACCAGCGGCTTTAGAAAACCAAATCACTGAGGAAAATGTGAATCAGGTGCAGGCACAAATTGTCGCAGAAGCAGCTAACGGGCCAGTTACTCTTGAGGCTAACTTGTCGTTAGAGGCGCGGGGTGTGACAGTGCTGCCAGACATCTTGGCGAATGCTGGCGGTGTAGTAGTCAGTTATCTAGAGTGGGTGCAGGGACTTTCCTACGTATTTTGGGATGAGGAGCGCGTCAACCGCGAAATGGAACATTTGATGGTGCAAGCCTACCGCCGGGTGATTCACCAGTCGAAGGTACGGCAAATTTCTTTAAGGTTAGCAGCTTACACCATCGGGGTGGGTAGAGTTGCCCAAGCGCTGACTGACAGAGGTCTTTATCCTTAAGTTTTTGATTGAAAAATAATGCAGAATTCAGAATAGTCACACAGAATTAAATTCTGTTAGCGATAGCGGGGTGTTTAGCCCATTCTGACTCCTGACTCCTGAATTCTGTGGAAATAAATAATATTATGGATGATACAGAAATTCAAGTAAAAGGCATCAATGCACTATATAAATCTCTCGGTTCAGCAGCAGCTATGAGGTTCTTGACACTGCTACACAAAACTTCTACTGATTATGTACAAATGTCTAGAACAGTATATCAAGATTAGACTATAGATGAAATTTTTACTAGAGCAAAACAAAATTGGCAAGATTAATTATATCAAGCGATCGCCCTCGGTTTTTAGTTTATTTAAAAAGAGCGATAACGCAATCGCTGACAAGTCAGTTCGCACTTAGTTATTGGGTTGTTTAATAAAGAGCAATCTTACTAGTACACAATAAAGTGCGCTCCCTCTATATCAGCGTGTCATCGAAAGTGCGATCGCAAAAAAGGTGGCTATGGCACTAAAATGATGAATGCGTAGACGCAAAGCGGCTTGTCGCAAGACATCGCCTCTGGGAGATGTTAGCTTTACCTAATGGCGGAGTGCGAGTCATGCTAAGTTGGCGTTTACCCTAAGTCGATTTAGTTAAATTAAAAAAATAGTAGGAGTTCGGCTATTGTATGGTGAAACCAATAATCCAACTAGCAACTCAAACCTTATACGACCAAGATTATTATCTCTGGCTGAGAACAACTATCAACCAACTTCGCACTGGACAGTTTTCTGTTGTTGATTTAGATAATTTGTTAGAAGAATTAGAAACTATGGGTAGAAGGGAGAAGCGAGCAATTGAAAGTTTATTAATTAAGCTTCTTGAACATCTACTAAAACTCAAATGTTGGGATAATGAAAGAGAACGTAATCAAGGACATTGGAAAGGGGAAATTAGGACTTTTCGTAGAGAGATTAAAAAAGCTCTGAAAGATAGTCCCAGCTTAAAACCTTATATTTTAGAAATATTTGATGAATGTTATCAAGACGCAAGGACAGAAGCAACTGATCGCTCTCAACTCCCCATTGACATATTCCCTGTTATCCCCATTGGTTCTTTAGAACAAATTTTAGATGAAAACTGGTTTCCCGAATATAACCACAATCATCACGGTAAAGCCGATTAAAATAGATACTTAACTTGGGCTTCCATAGGAGTTATCCAGTCGTGCAGCCGGATTTAATAGGCTTGGAAA
>NZ_JBGTFY010000119.1:0-3945 GCF_041747015.1 Nostoc sp. | reverse complement strand
AAATGTTTTGCTATATTAATTAAGGATTAGTCAAAAGGGCGGTTAGCTCAGTTGGTAGAGCGCCTGCCTTACAAGCAGGACGTCATCAGTTCGAGTCTGGTACTGCCCATTAACTAAATTAAGGCTAGAGACAGCTTAAATTGTGACTTTACCCATAACTTTGCCGCAACGGCAAGCTTATGCTTCCAATAAAGGGTGGCAAAGTTATGGTTCTACTTTTGTAAGCTGTTATAGGTAAAACTATAACAGCTTACAAACCGCACTCACGTCGTGCATCATTAAAAGCAGCGCGGACTTGTTTATATCTAAAACACCCCGGATTTGGCATTAATTCACAAACGCGACCTTCTGTGGGATACACACCCTGAGCATTAAGGCTAAGGACAATCTCTCTAACTTCGCTGCAAAATCTTTCTATGCTTTTGAGACGGTAAGCTTTATTGTAATTACGGCATTTAGCAGAAATAGCACTACACAAATCTGGATAGTGTCTAGAAATAGTTCTGTTATGATGACCTAAACGCTTTGCAACTTCTTCCATTGTTGGTGGTGGTTCTTCATTACCTGCAAGTATTGCTAATAAAGCATCTTTTACTTGATATTCGTCGAAAGATTTTGGAGATACCCTTGGTGTGCGAGAAAGTTGGAGGTGCTTCTGCGAGATTTTTGTAAAAGATTTAGTAATCAGATTTTTTGGAGTAAGAAATTCTACCAAAGATATCTCTAATTCGTAACAAATCTTCAGAAGGATATTTAGTTCAGGCAAGGTGTTAGTAGACTGCCACATCCACAAACTATTTTTTGGTACTCCAATAATACGAGAAAATGCAGCCGCATTATTTTCTGCAACTTTATCAATAACTAAATTTAAGGATTTTCTAATGTTTTCTTTTGATGGGGCAGATTCAAAGCATTGAGCAGCTAAAATTAGCTCTCCTACAACATTAGCAGTCCAATACTGCCACTCCAACTGTAATTTTATTGAGCCTTCACCATCTGTAAATGTCTTAAGGCATTGATTTGCGCCTAACCACTCTCCACACTTTGAACAGTAACCAGGTCTTGAACGCCAGTTTAATAAAGGTGATTTATGATTGCAGTGAGGGCAAAGATCAACCAAGGGTTTTTGATGCTGAGGGCAAATTGTAATTAGGTTGATTGTCCAAAGCAATTGCTCATAAACTACCTGCCCATTTTGATGCCGCTCTTGATAACAAATTGGACACCAAGCTTTGTTGGTGCGAAATAAATTGCGTGGAGTCAAAATGTTAGACCAAAACAGCATGGTTAAAAAACGCAAGTCATCTCTAAGCGTCAATTTTTGTAACACTTGAACTAAATCTGCTGCCATCTCTCCCATGCCATTTAACGCTTGACTACGGTTGAATATTTCACGAAAACCTCGATTAGCTCCATTTTGGAAATATATTTTATTGACAAGCGGAGCAATTTCTCTAGTAATCAAGACTCCTGGAAGAACTCCATGCAACTCTGCTATCCGTGCGATATAACCTGTTAAACTCTCTATGTAAGGAGTCCCAAGACCTACAGGTTGAGGTTGATAGAGACGACTACGTTGTGGAATTAATGGCTTTTTTAAATTCCAAGATTCGTATGTTTCTAATACACTAGCTAACATCTTGCTGCACTCCGATGGGATCTCTTTTAGGTTTGCGTTTGCCAGCCTTTCCTGGCGGACGAGTAGTTTTTGGGGTTTCTTCGGGTAGCACAATTGGTTTTGCGCCAAGTCCTAATGCAGAGCGTAAGTTTTCCACATGTTCTTCTGTCTCAGATAATTGTTGTTCACCCTCTTGAATTTCCTTGAACATTTTCTGACACTGAGCAACCGACAAAGCACATTTTTGTAAATTTTTGAGAGTGACTGTTGTTGCTTCTCGATCTAGAGCATCTTTAAGAGCGCGTCTTAGCCAATCTTTCAGTGTGCCAATACATCCTAAAGTACGTTCGTAAATATATTCCCAATGATCAACTAAATTTGGAGTTTCTGCTATTGGCAGATACTGTTGAAAAGTTAACAACACACTCTTAAAAGCCAGTACATCTTCTGGGCTATCAGCACAATAACGGCGGAAATGAATATCAACACTACGACGTGAGAGTTGACCGCTCAAATTACGGAATGTAAGCAGTTCGTATGTTCCTAATAGACAGTGCAAGATGCCTGTCATATTTGCTAAAGATTTGAGACAGTCTAATTGATCTTGTAGCTTGTATCCGCTTGCTACCTTACCAAAATGTTGTGCTTCATCTACAAAAAATACGTCTGGATGACGATGGATGAGAGCATTTTCTAAAGCTCTGCGTAGAGCAGGTGCAACTACTTTCGACTCAACATTAATTTTGCCAAAATTATTGCGAGAGATACCACGCACACCGTAATCAAACTTGTGATCGATTAATGGTTCTTCCAAGGTAATTAAGGCGCGTGTGTAGTATTCTTTCCAGTTGAAGTATCTCGATTCTGGGGCCATAGCTTCAATACCAACAACAGGAACACGAGCGCGATCGCTTTCCAGTTTAGGTAATGCTAGTTCCTTTAATTTCTCCTCAACTCGGCGCCACAAAGTTGTTTTACCGATACCGCTAGGGCCATAAACAAAGATAAATGATGCTCCTGCGGGTTCGGCAATTGTTCGCATGAGAATTTCATAGACTTCTTTAAGTCGAGGATGCGCTACGGTGTAATCCTTAAAGTAAGCAAGCCTTTCTGTAGCAGGTTGTGTGAGGAGTTCAAGAGGAAATCCAGTAGATTCTGTCATAATTAAAACTCATCATAAACTACAAGTATTTCTGGGACGATCGCTTCATCTTCATCCGCTTGAAAATCGGTATTGGCAAAAGTAACTTGAATAAGTTTTGCTTCTTCGTTACGGCTTGTTGCCGCTTTTGTGCCCTCAATTACTCTGAAGACTTCCTTAACTTCTGCATCATAGGAACGCTGTTGTAATAGAGCTTCTTGAGCTTCTACCGATGCTAAAAATTCTGCTAATTTCTTAGCCGAAACTTTAGATTGTTGTGCATGATTTGAAGAGCGTTTACGTAACTCGATACTAGCTAACTTTAGTTCTTTTTCTGAACGGCCTTGGAGTTCTGTATAATATTGAGAGATACACTGTACCCACTGTCCTCGAACAAAGGCGTAAGCGATACCAATATTAAACGGGTCGTATCTTATCTGAACAGAGGTATTTTCAATTTGGGGATCGCGGAAACTATTAGACCAGTAGTAGATTGAGTTAATTTTTACACCGCGTCCAACCTGAACTTTTGCTTTTCCCTCTGAGGTTGTAGGTAGGGTAAGAATCTGAAAGTTTTCGTTTTCATCGTAAGGAATCATGCGGTGAACCCGACTGCCACCAATCGCCATACCCGCAGCAAACGCATCCCTCGGACTCTGGAAAAGTGCTGGATGTTCGTCTGTATCGTAAACTTCGTAAGCCCAAGCACAAAGATATTCATAAAGTAAACCAAGTGTCCATACAGCTTGATTTTTAGGGTTAACTGACTTGGTGACTTGGCGGACGTTACGAGTTACAGCACTTCCGTCTGTAATGAGGTACACTTTAAATTAAAGTATAAATATTTTTAAATGAAGTCATACTCTATCGATCTTCGAGAAAAAATAGTTGCAGCACATATTCAGAAAAACATCTCAATAAGGAAAGTGGCTAACATATTTTCCGTGTCAAAGAGTTTAGTGCAAAAGCTTGTAAAACAACAAAAAGTTGATGGAAATTTACAATCAAAGCCGCGAGGAAAACCACAATTTAGTCATCTAACAAATGCTGAAATAGAGCTAAGAGAATTAGTTGAAACACATCCAGATGCAACATTGATAGAGTTGTGTGAATTATTTGCAGACAAGACTGGCAATTGGGTAGGTCGAAGTGCAATGTGTTCTGCATTACAGAAATTAGGATTAAA
>NZ_JBGTFY010000118.1:0-5441 GCF_041747015.1 Nostoc sp. | reverse complement strand
GGCAACTGCGGATTCTGCAAAGCCTGGGGCAAGTACGGTAACTTGATAACCGCGCAAAGCGGCATACCCTGCTAGTATTGGCGCTTGCCCCTTGGCTTGTGCGGTGGCTGATTCTTGCTGTGCGTACTTGAAATCATAAAGTACCAAAGGGAAACCTTGATCTACTGCGGAACGAATCAGAGGATTAATCATTGAAAATGACTTTCCACTTCCCGGTCCACCACAAACTAAAATCCCACGTTGCGCCTCTGGAAAGTAAAGCGTTTTCGCGTCTTCAGGAATTTTGGTTTTTCTGATGCCATTGACAACTTCACTGGTTGTATTTTTGGGAGTTCCAATATAGAGCGATATCCGGTTATGCTGACGTTTATTTATTTGTTTACACGCCAATTTCCGAGCTGCTTTTTTCTCAGCACTGCCACCCCATCTAGCTGTCGCTAATTTCGCTTTACCTCCCTTGGAATCAATATATTTAGCTACCACTATTACTACACCACAGGCGAGTAATCCAAGTCCTGCGGGTGAAACGAAAGCATCTGTAAGTCCTGGGGGGATGAATTGGTTAGGATTGACTTCACTTGAGGTTTTTCCTGTCATCGCCCTGTCCCTGTAAAAACTAAATTATTTTCATTTACAGGTATCCAAGGAATAGGGCCAATAAAGTACGGCGTACAAGTTTTAGCCATGAAAGGGGGACGCACACAAATTCGGAAATTTAAACCAAAATCTGCTGTCCCTTTCGATTCATCGACACCAGTTAGAACGACCTTAAAGCCACTGCCATATACCAACCGCCCTGTTGGTTCTTTCCCTCCATTGACAGCAGCAAGAAAACCATAACCACCTTTGACCTGCTGTGATGAACCAGAAGCCCAGCGCTTACCATACAAGCCACCTTCAGAACCAGCAAAGTCGCCCATTTCCATGTATGAGCATTCTTCACCAGCAGGACAGGCAACAGCAACAGTGCTATCACCTCTAACAACACTACCAGATACAAAATAATTATTTCCAACCTTTGCATCACCTCTTTCAGATGTACCAAGTACGACGGAAGCAATACCCACAACACCAACACCAGAGTTAATCGGCTGGGGCATCTTATCGAAGGGTATTTGGCTCAGACCAGGAACTTGGTTGATGTAACTTTCCTGCCAAGATTTGAACTCTCCTAGCTGCGTTTCGTTCAATCCGGGAATAGAATAAATTGAATATCTCTTCAAGTCAATTTTACCCAATAAAAGATTAGCGACTTGTGGATTATTTTCGACAATTTGAGAAATCGTTGCATACTCCGAGAAAATGCCTGATTGAGCTAACAACTCTTGAAGTGGTGGGACTTGATTTACGTAGAGATTACCTAAACTGGGGATGGCTTGGAGCAACGATTCAGGAGTTTGCCATTGCATCAGTCCCAAGTCTAGTAGTGTCAGTTTCTCAGATAGAGGAACAAGCTGTGCGATAGATTTGAGGCTGAAATTAGACATTTTAAACGCATCGTCTGCATCTCCCAGCATCACAACAGAATCAACCTTTTGTCCTGCTGTCCATAAGCGTGAGGGGTCATAGCCAAATACTGAGATTAAGTTATCTGGTATTTTAAGATATCCTGCCTGTTGTACTGGCGGTAAATTATCCCAAGTAATTTGTGACCAATCTGGGGCTTGAGCTTTATACTTACCTTGAGAGTACGTCACTGTCGGGATATCAGCAAGAGTTGGTGTAGGTAAGGCGGGAATTAAAATGCTAAAACCAGCTAACAAATAGCTATTAAATTTCATCTATTTTTCTCCGAGAATAGTTAAATCAGTGAACAGTGAACAGTGAACAGTTATCACAGTTTCAGTCGGAGATTTGACCAAGAAGATTGGAGATTGAAGATCGCAGATTGCAGATTGCTTTATTGTTTGTTTTTGGTACAAGCCCTGCAAGAAAGTGGGCGGAATAAATCTAAAAGACGCTCGCGGACTCGCTAACGCTTCGCTATCGTCAATCTAAAATCCTCAAGCTGCATTCCTTGTGGGTGCAGTCAATCTCAAATCTACAATCGTCAATCTACAATTGTTTTGCCCCGACTGAAACACACCATTTTGAGAAATAGGTGACTCTAACTCCCAACAGAAAAATTAACTGATAACTGATAATTGTTGAGTGGATAATATCAACTGCAATTTTACTTTGGTAACACTAGCTTGAAGTATTTTACGTTTTCGTTTTTGACCACTTTGTCCATCGCATCTCTAGCGGTAGCTCCTGTTTCGGTGACGACCTTAATAGTTCCGTCAGGGGATTTAAACTTAATTTCAAATTCCATATCTTTGCCCCCATTCAATTAACTGATTAAAGACTTGAAAAGAAATCCCAGCTCTCGAAATAGCCTCTTCCTGACTTTTGCCCTGACGTAATAACCTGATGGCGTCTTGAACTTTATTCCAAGTCGTTGAACCAACTTTTACTTGACCATTACGATTCCCTATTGCTAAACCCAAGACAAGAGTATTAGCATCATTTCTGAGTAAGATAGTGCCTGGAGATACAAGGGTAGGATTAGTTTTGCGATTTTGAGATTCAACAGTAGCTACCATTGGTTGAGGTAGTGGCGAACGCACAGTTGATACTGGAGGTATCCGATTTTCTGTCGTTGTTAGTAGTGTTGGGACTTGAGTTTTAGCTGTATATAATGGTCGTTCAGAGTCGGGTTTGATAACTAAGCTGGTATATGATGGCTCTCCGGTTGCGGGTGTCAACTTGAATTGATATTGTTTTTGTCCACCAGAGCCAGTTGTAAGAACAGTGATTTGTGTACTGCCATCGGTGCTGTTTGTCATGTTAGGAAAACTAATCGGTTTGATTTGGCGTAAAAATAGGACAGTGCCATTACTACAGTTAGAATTGGAATTATTATCAGCTTTTTGACAATTAGAAGTGAAAGAGATACGTGTAGGATCTCCTATCCAAACTTGTTTGATTGTTTCACCTGTGGGGATAAAATTAATAGTCAAACCATATCCCTTCCAAATTTTTAAAGACATATCTTGTGAACCTTGGGCATCCTGCGAGTAAACTGTTCTGGTACTGCCAGCTAAAACTTGAGCCGGACTTAGAACTAATAAACCGATTAATATGCTTTTGGTTAAGGAAAGGGTGAAAGGAGAAAAGTTTTTTACTCTAAACTTTTCTCCTTGCCCAGGTTTCTGCAAGAAACTTTTCATAAAAAAATAGTTTGATTAACAAATACTTGAACCTTTGTCCCCGCATTGACAACAAAAACTTTTTGGGCGGACTCTATGCCTTGTAGCTGTTGACTATTTGATGATTGCACCCTTTGAAGAATTTGATTGAAACTTCCTTGAGTAAAGCCAGCTAATAAATTTTTATTGTCATTACTCACGGTGCTAGTAGAATATCCATTAGAAGTAATAGTACTTTGGCTACTAGGACTATTTTCTATCTCAGCAGCTTTTGATACTCCAGCGATTACCGCTGTTATGAAGTCACTACCTAAACTACTGCCCTGACGTGATTGCGCTCTTAACTTTTCCCCATTTTTATTAAGAATCAAAATCGAATTTTCAGTCAAAGGTTTTTCTAAAGTATGACCATTGATATTGATTAAAGCTGCAATGGCGGACATTTGAATATATTCAGAGGTGTTGTTATGAGGTACGACTACCAAATAAGAATCTACAGGCAAAACCTCACTTCCATCAGACGCTTTTAATGGTTTTGTTAGTCTAATTAGGAATTTTTGAATTCCTTGCTGACCATTGCTAGCATTTAAAGCAATTGGAGTTTCTAATTTCCCCTCTGTTCGAGTCCCTACTAAAATGCGTAATGCGTTGTCATCTGTATTTTGTGAATTTATAGTTGGATTTTTACTCAATTCTTTATTTAAAGGTAATGATTTGGGTGTACCAGTGCCACCCTCTACGCCATCTGTTAGTACAGATGAGTTAGTTGTAGATTCAGTACTATTAGTGCTGAAACTACCAACGTTTGCAGCAGCAAGCCATTCTTGCATTGGGTCTACAGATTGAGTTTTGACAGGATTGAACATAGCTGGAGTAACTCGTGCTACTGGCTTTGGCTGAGGGTATACAACTGGTGATGAGCGTGTAGGCGGGTAATTAATTCTTGGTGGCGCGGGATTTCTAGAAACTGATATTGGTTGTGTGCGCTGTACGGTTCTTGGAGTTGGAGGGGGCGCAACAGATACAGGTGTAAATGATGAAGTTGGTGTTGGTGAAGATGCAGCTTTTTGATCGCGGATTTTCTTAAATTCAGAATTTTGGCTAGTTAGAGCTAAAGCTGTTTTAGTTTGTCCAGTCTCATCGACAATTTCTGATGATTCTATTTTTTCTTGATTAGTTTTTGATGGTTCTATTTTTGTACTACCCATATTCAAGACATTCATGGAGCCGTTAATCACTCCACCTATAAGCATGATAAAAACAAATATTCCCCCACCAATAACACCCATTTTTAAAATTGGGTTCTGTGAGACTGTGCAAGTAGTTACGATTTCTTCTGGTTCAGGAACTTCTGATTGAGGTTTAGCTGATGTTTCAATTTCAACATTTACCCCATTCATGGCGGCAAAATTTTTCTTATCCAAAGAGGCTGGGGAACAAGACGATTTCTCTTCTTGCTCCCTGCTCCCTTCATCCTGATATAGTTCCTCTTCTACCGCGTGTGGAGATTCTTGTGTTTGCGTCATTTTAATTCTAAATCTTGGATTTTATATATTTCTAAACCAGCTTTGCGAACCCGATTAGCTGTTTGTTGAAAGTCTGACGAAATATTAGGTAATGTTGGTGTGTCTATGGTTCTAGTAAAAATAGTCTTATTAAATCCTATTGGTTCTCCTACCATATTGCTACCCTGAAAAACAATAACTTCGGCAATCATATCTATAGACCATTCACCTTTTCTCAGTTTTTTAGGCTCACTGAGCAAGGTAACTTTTAAAATAGATTGAGTCGAACCATTGAAAACATCAGGTGGCGTGAGATTACCAATTTCTTGAAGAAAGGGGGCGCGAAAATCTTCAGACAAAGCAAATCCTGTAGCCCACACGTTAGTAGTAATTTTGTGACTACCTGCCTGTACACCAGTATCAAGTTTTAGCTTTGTGGTCGGATCTACATTGTAATCACCACTTGCTTTAGGTAAGGCATTCCAACTAAGTAACCCTGTCATTGTCTGCCCGACAAAATACATAATGGCTTGCGGCGATCGCTCATCATTTATAGAAGATACTCTAATAGATTCACCATCGTTTAGTTCTACTAAGGTTGGGGCTTTGGAGTTAGCAATTTTACCCATACTAGCAAAATTTATTAACTCTATTAATAGCAGAATAGTTAGTAAAATTGCATTACCTATTAAAAATATTGGGGTAAAATTTAACTCTTTTTTTTCTAGTAGTCTCATCTTCTTAA
>NZ_JBGTFY010000117.1:0-6900 GCF_041747015.1 Nostoc sp. | reverse complement strand
GGATCGATGACTTCTACTTCACTGGGCAAATCAAAATGTGCCGCAGTGATTGTTGCTGGACCACTAACGAGTAATCTACCAATTTGGGGCTGCGAAGAATAGTTTTTCAGGATAACTTCCTTCATTTTCATGAGGATTTCCAACACATCTTCCCGCACACCCGGAACTGTGGCGAACTCATGTGAAACGCCTGCAATCCGCACTGCTGTAACTGCCGTACCTTCTAAATTAGATAGTAAAACCCGCCGCAGTGCGTTGCCAACAGTTGTTCCTTGACCGCGTTCAAGAGGTTCCAAAACAAATTTACTGTAATGGTTCCGACTTTCGTCGGTATTCGACTCTACACATTCAATTTGAAACTGCGCCACGGATGAGCCTCCCTTTTTCTAAGGTGCTGCTAGCAGACAAATCAATTGCCTCCAGAATTGAATTTATGCCCTGTAGATTATAGGTATATCAAACTACTAGTATAAAATTACGGTATAGTTTGACGCTCCTATTGAGCTTGCAGGTGCTGATAATATTTTGGGTAGCCCGAAGTTTAACAGCTTTCCCGGCAGGAAAATCTGACACACTTCTGGTTGCCCAAGCTTTTACTCAATGACAGTTTGCACGTTAGACGCCCAAGCGGTCTTTGCTGACTGTAACTGTAACTTATCGTCCTCACCGCCCAATTGGTGTTTAAACTCGGCGGCGCTTGGGTGGACGACAACCATTGTGAGGAATCGGGGTAATATCCCGAATCAGTGTAATTTCCAGTCCTGCTCCTTGGAGCGCCCGGATAGCAGTTTCTCTACCTGCTCCTGGTCCACTGACCATTACCTCAATTTGGCGCATTCCTTGATCAATGGCTCGACGGGCTGCACTTTCAGCAGCGGTTTGCGCTGCAAAGGGAGTTCCCTTTTTTGCTCCCTTAAAACCGCTAGAACCAGCACTAGCCCAGGAGATGACATCTCCATTTTGATCGGTAATGGTGACAATGCTATTGTTGAAAGTAGACTGGATGTAGGCCATGCCATTGGGTACATTCCGTTTCTGCTTCTTGCTCCCGGATTTTTTAGTTGGTTGTCTCGCCATACTTGTTTAGTTGATTTAAGGTAAAACTTGCTCTGATTAGCAAGCGTTGCAAGATTATTTCCCTGGTGCCTTCTTCTTCCCAGCCACTGTCTGCCTTCTGCCTCGACGGGTTCTGGCATTTGTGCGAGTTCTTTGTCCTCTGACTGGTAAGCCCATGCGATGACGACGCCCTCTGTAGGTACCAATGTCAACTAAGCGCTTGATGTTCAAAGACTCCAAGCGCCGCAAGTCTCCTTCAACTTGATAGTTGGTTTCTATTTCCCCTCGCAGGGTTGTTACATCGGCATCACTCAAGTCCTTAACGCGGGTGTCTGGGTTCACACCTGTAGCCGCAATAATTGCTTGAGCTCGTGATAATCCAATTCCGTAGATGTAAGTCAGACCAATCTCGACGCGTTTATCGCGTGGAAGGTCTACTCCGGCAATACGTGCCACAATGAACTCTCCCTATTCTTCTCGCAATTACTGTTATTTGGAAAAACGTGATTAATCGCGTCTTTTCGTTTTGATGATGATATGCAACTCACTATGTTGGTAAGAGCGTTATCCTTGACGTTGCTTGTGCTTGGGGTTCACGCAAATCACCATGACGCGACCACGACGTTTGATCACGTTACATTTTTCACAGATTTTCTTGACTGAGGCTCTAACTTTCATGCCTTTCTTACTTTGACTCCAAATAGTAAATTATAGCATTTCTAGGTAAATTATTCAACTAGGTGACTAAGAAACAGTCAAAAAGATGATTTTATGGTAAAATTCTCTACATATAGTTACTTCTTTCGTAGTCGATAGGTGATTCTGCCTTTGCTTAAGTCGTAGGGAGTCAGCTCCACCTTGACGCGATCGCCGGGCAAAATCTTGATGTAATTGCGGCGAATCTTGCCGGAAATGTGTGCTAGCACGTTAAAGCCATTGTCCAAGTCAACGCGAAACATCGCATTGGGCAAGGACTCTGTAACCGTGCCTTCCATTTCAATTAAATCTTGCTTAGACAATTTGTTTTTTCCTCAACTCAGCAATCTCCTGTTCAGTTGCAGCGCTTCATCTGCAAAGAAACACATTTTAAGAAATATATCAACAGTTTATTAATATATCTTAGCTAAAATCACTCTGCTTCTTGACAGGGGGAGTGGGGAGTAGTAAGTGGTAAATCCTCTACTCCCGATTCTCAGGTTAGGAAGCGATTACTTTTTGCAGTTCACCAGTGACATCTTCTTGGGACTGATTGCCATTGACTGTTAAAAGTTGATGGCGATCGCCATAATAATCAATTAAAGGTGCAGTTTCAGCGCGGTACACTTCTAAACGACGACGAATCACCTCTTCGGTATCATCTTTTCGTCCTCTAACTAGCAAACGGGCGATCACAACTTCATCTGGTGCATCTAGATTGACTACCCTTTCGCCACTCTGATGTATTTCCTCCAGTAACTTCAAAAGAAAAGTTGCTTGGGTCACTTTGCGGGGAAAACCATCAAGAATCCAACCATTTTTAACATCTGGTTGACTGAGGCGTTCCTGTACCAATTCCTGTACTAACTGGTCGGGTACTAACTCGCCGCTATTTACATAGTTTTGAGCCTTGATTCCCAAATGACTTTGCTCTTTCATGGCTTGTCTTAATATTTCACCCGTAGAAATATGAGGAATATTCAAGTGTTCAGCCAAAATTTGAGCTTGTGTTCCTTTACCAGATCCAGGTGGTCCCAAGAAGATTAGTCGCGTCACTATTATTTCACCATTCCTTCATAGCGCTGAGAGATAACGTAAGTTTGAACTTGTTTGGCTGTCTCAATTGCTACACCAACTAAAATTAGCAAAGATGTAGCACCTATTCCCTGGAAAGTTTTCACATTCAAAGCACTTTCCACGGCGGTAGGGATAATAGCAACCAAGCCTAAAAACATCGCACCCAAAAAGGTGAGTCGGTTCGATACGCGTTCGATATACTCGCTAGTTGCCTTGCCAGGACGAATGCCAGGAATACTAGAACCCATTTTCTTCAAGTTCTGCGCCACATCTACTGGGTTGAGAATCAACGAAGAATAGAAGTAGCTGAAGAAAATGATGGAAATCATATAGACCAAGGCATACACCCAGGAGCTAGAACCGCCTGGACTCAGATAATTGTTAACTATATTCGCCAATTCGGCATTTTTCGTAAAATTGGCGATCAGCAGTGGCAAACTGAGAATGGCAGCAGCAAAAATAATTGGCATCACGCCGCCTTGATTTAGCCGCAGGGGCAAATAGCTACGCTGCTCTGCCAAAACTCGCCGACCGACTTGGCGACGCGCCGAAATAATTGGGATGCGGCGCATTCCTTCCTGCACAACCACAATACCAACAATTGTCGCTAGGAAAACTAAGATTAGCACGATCACGCGACCCACTGTTTCCCGACCGCCGACTTGCACCAAGTCGATAGTATCGCCTAAAGCTTTTGGTAATGACGCGACAATGTTGACAAAAATCAACAATGATGCTCCATTACCAATGCCCCGTTCTGTAATTAATTCTGATGCCCACATTACGAACATAGAACCAGCAGTCAGAGCGATCGCAGTTTCAGCTACGAAGAATGGTCCTGGCTTTAAGGCGAATTGCTGCAAGAATAATGCCGAAAAAGCTGTACTTTGAAGAATCGCCCAACATACAGTGACATAGCGGGTAATTTGCGATATTTTCCGCCGCCCCGCTTCGCCTTCATTTTTCTGTAAATTTTCTAAAGATGGAATCGCCGCAGTAAGCAATTGGATGATAATAGACGCATTAATGAAGGGCAAAATTCCTAAAGCAAAAACTCCCAAAGTCGAAAGTCCTCGCCCGGAAAATATATCCAATAAGCCGAATATAGAATTACTGCCCGATATGGCTTCGGAAAATCTCGGTCTATCAATCCCTGGCACGGGCAAGAAGATGCCCAGGCGAACCAAAATTAAAATACCGACGGTAACAAGCAGCCTACCTCTGAGCCCGGCTGCTTGTGCCATCTGCATAAAAGTTTCTTGAGCCGTTGGGGCTTTATCTCGACTGATCATAGAGTGCTACCTTTATAGTGAACCAGGCGCTGACAGCGAGTTGACTTGCATTTAAGTGCGCTGTTCCGGCTCACTCATAAGACTTCACAACTCCCCCCAGCGGCCTCAATTTTGCTCCGAGCTGTACCTGTGAAAGCTGCCGCTTTTACGTTGAGCGGAATGCTCAATTCCCCATTACCCAAAATTTTCAATGATCCCTTGACCGCAGTCAGGATACCTGCTGCTTTCAAGGAGGTCAAGGTTACTTCCGTATTAGCGGGAAGGGAGGCTAGCTTCTCTACATTAATCGTAGTGTAAATCTTCTGATTCACAATCGGAAAGCCCTTCAGTTTAGGTAAGCGGCGGTACAATGGCTGTTGACCACCTTCAAAACCCGGTCTAGTACCACTACCAGAACGAGATTTTTGACCTCGCATACCTAGACCAGCACTAGCACCCTGACCGGCAGAAATACCTCTGGCTACACGTTTCTTGCGTTTCTTTGAGCCTTTTTGCGGCTTAACATCATTGATTCTCATAGGTTATCAATTTGTCATTTGTCGTTTATCGTTTGTCATCTCTTACAAAGTTCTCATCGGAGGAAACCTCCGCTCAGACTTTGCGCTTTGTCCTTTGTCATTTGTCCTTTGTTATTCACAAATGATTAATGACCAATGACTAATGACTAAATTAGATGTAGAGACTTTCAATAGGAATACCGCGATCTTCGGCGACTTCAGAAAGGGTACGCAGTGTAGATAAGGCATTAACTGCGGCTCTAGCATTATTGAGTGGATTGTTGGAGCCAAGTTGCTTGGCTAAGACGTTACGAACTCCTGCCAATTCCAGCACAGTCCGTACAGCACCACCCGCAATTACCCCAGTACCAGGTGCGGCTGGGCGCATCATCACCTTAGCACCGCCACCGACACCATCAATGGGATGGGGGATGGAGTTGGATTTGGTGATTGGGATATCAATGAGGTGTTTTTTGCCGTCGGCTACGCCTTTTTTGACGGCACCAATTACATCTGAGGCTTTGCCTACTCCGACACCAACTTGACCGCGTTCGTTACCAACGACAACGATCGCTCGGAAGCTGAGTTTTTTACCTCCTTTTACCACTTTGCTGACGCGGCGGATTTGGATTACCCGTTCTTGCCAAGTGGTTTCTTCTTTTTTGGCGCGCTTTGTTTTACTTTTACGCTCTGTTGCCATAATTTATGCTCTGGTGAACGTCATTTGTCAGTTGTCATTTGTCAGTTATCATCTGTCCTTTGTCATTTGTCCAATAACTAATGACCAATGACTAATGACCAATGACTTTAGAAATCTAAGCCAGCTTCGCGTGCTGCATCAGCTAATGCTTTGACACGACCATGATATAAGTTACCACCGCGATCAAAAACTACTTTGGTGATGCCTTTTTCTAGCGATCGCACTGCGATCAACTTCCCAACTTGCACCGATGCGTCGCGGTTTGCACATGACGCTAAAGTAGATTTCAACTCTGGTTCTACAGTCGATGCTGCCACTATAGTTTGATGCTGAGTATCATCAATTACCTGGGCATAACTATGCTCATTAGAACGAAATACCGCTAAACGCGGACGTTCTGGGGAGCCAATCACTTTGCCACGAACGCGTCGATGACGACGGTTTTTTGATTCTCTACGAGTAAGTTTCATATCTACTTCTTACCACCCTTACCAGTCTTACCAGCTTTCCGTCTGACCACTTCACCGGCATAGCGAATACCTTTACCTTTGTAAGGTTCTGGTGGACGAACAGCACGAATTTTGGCGGCTGTGTTGCCGACGATTTCTTTGTCATAGCCACTGACAATGACGTTAGTTGTACCCTCTACTGCAAACTGAATCCCTTCTGGTGGTTCAATTTGCACCTGATGGCTATAACCCATATTCAAAACTAGGTTACGCCCTTGAAGTTGTGCCCGGTAACCAACACCTTGAATTTCCAAACGGCGCTGAAAACCTTGGGAAACTCCCTCGACCATGTTGGCAACTAAAGTGCGGCTCAAGCCGTGCAGCTGCTTTGAAGTACGAGTGTCATCCCGGCGGTTTACCTGTAATATTTCTCCCTCTTGAGAGACTGAGACATTAGCTGTAAGAGTGCGAGAAAGTTCTCCTTTCGGGCCTTTCACCACAATCTTCGCACCATCGATCGCCACTTGAACTTTGGCGGGAATAGTAATTGGACGTTTACCAATACGAGACATGACTTTTTGTCCTTTGTTATTTGTCCTTTGTCCTTTGCCTTTCACTAATGACAAATGACTAATGACCAATGACTACCAAACGTAACAAAGCACTTCCCCACCCAAGTTCTGACGCCGCGCTTCGCGGTCAGTCATAATACCACTGGATGTAGAAATAATGGCAATGCCAATGCCACCTAGTACTCTTGGTAACTCTTTTCTGTTGGAGTAAACACGTAAACCAGGCTTGCTCACTCGCTTTAAGGCGGTGATCAGAGGCTGACGGTTTTTACCTTTGTATTTCAGGGAAATCACCAGATTGTGTTTTACCCCTTCTTCTGCTTCTTCGATTTCAGCAATAAAGCCTTCCTCCCGTAGTACTTTGGCAATACTCCGGGTCATTTTTGTCGCTGGCACTTGTGTAGTTTGATGCCGCGCCAGGTTGGCATTGCGGATGCGCGTCAGCATATCTGCAATTGTGTCGTTAGCCGCCATCGTTCCCTCTATTGATGAACTTCTTGATCGCGAAAGGGCATTCCTAATTCTTTAAGTAAGGCGCGACCCTCTTCGTCGTTTTTTGCT
>NZ_JBGTFY010000116.1:0-2278 GCF_041747015.1 Nostoc sp. | reverse complement strand
TTCAGTGCTAATCTGAAAGGTGACATTGCTTAATTTTATGTCTTCTCCGACCGTATCTGAAATATAGCTTCAATCATTAGGCGCAGCATGGTCACAACCGCAGAAAAAACAAACATTGGCTACATTACCCAAATCATTGGCACAGTTGTAGACGTTAAATTTCCCGGCGGGAAATTGCCACAAATCTACAACGCTTTGAAAATCAAAGGCACCAATGAAGCTGGACAGGAAATCAACCTCACTGTTGAAGTACAGCAATTGCTGGGCGACAACCAAGTGCGGACTGTGGCAATGAGCTCCACCGAAGGCTTAGTGCGCGGTTTGGAAGTCGTAGATACAGGCGCTCCTATCAGCGTACCAGTTGGTAAAGCCACCTTGGGGCGGATTTTCAACGTCCTTGGTGAACCCGTAGACGAAAGAGGCCCTGTAAATGCTGAGGCAACTTTACCCATTCACCGCTCTGCTCCCAAATTCACTGACCTAGAAACCAAACCTTCGGTGTTCGAGACTGGGATTAAAGTTGTTGACCTTCTGACTCCCTATCGACGCGGCGGTAAGATTGGTCTGTTCGGCGGTGCTGGTGTTGGTAAGACTGTGATCATGATGGAGTTGATTAACAACATTGCTACTCAGCACGGTGGAGTATCAGTTTTTGCTGGTGTGGGTGAACGCACCCGTGAGGGCAATGACCTCTACAACGAAATGATCGAATCTGGGGTAATCAATAACGAAAGCCTCAATGATTCCAAGATTGCTCTCGTTTACGGTCAGATGAACGAGCCACCTGGAGCCAGAATGCGGGTTGGTCTTTCGGGATTGACAATGGCAGAATACTTCCGGGACGTGAGCAAGCAGGATGTGCTGCTGTTTATTGACAACATCTTCCGGTTTGTGCAAGCAGGTTCAGAAGTATCGGCGCTACTGGGTCGGATGCCCTCAGCAGTAGGATATCAGCCCACATTGGGAACCGACGTGGGTGAACTGCAAGAGCGGATTACCTCAACTACAGAGGGTTCGATTACCTCGATTCAGGCAGTGTACGTACCTGCGGACGACCTGACCGACCCCGCACCTGCTACCACCTTCGCCCACTTGGATGGTACAACAGTGCTGTCTCGCGGTTTGGCATCTAAGGGAATTTACCCCGCAGTTGACCCCCTTAATTCAACTTCCACGATGCTCCAGCCCAATATTGTCGGTGAGGAACACTACAATACTGCTCGGGCGGTGCAATCAACTCTGCAACGTTATAAAGAACTCCAGGACATTATCGCCATTCTTGGTCTAGATGAGTTATCTGAAGATGATCGTCTGATCGTAGCGCGGGCGCGGAAGGTTGAGCGCTTCTTGTCCCAGCCGTTCTTTGTGGCAGAAGTATTTACCGGTTCTCCTGGTAAGTATGTAAAGTTGGAAGATACCATCAAAGGATTCCAAAAAATTCTGTCTGGTGAGTTGGATGCTCTGCCAGAACAGGCTTTCTATTTGGTTGGCGATATTAACGAAGCGATCGCTAAAGCTGAAAAAATCAAAGGTTAGTCATTCGTCATTAGTCATTAGTGCGATCGCTAATGGCTAATGGAAAATTATAAAGGACAAAGGACAAATGACATTAACCGTTCGGGTAATTTCCCCAGACAAAACAGTGTGGGATGCCCCCGCTGAAGAAGTAGTTTTGCCTAGCACTACTGGTCAACTAGGTATCCTAACTGGACACGCACCACTGTTGACCGCCCTGGATACTGGTGTGATGCGAGTCCGCGCCGCTAAAACTCAGACTTGGCAAGCGATCGCTCTTTCGGGTGGCTTTGCCGAAGTCGAAGAAAATGAAGTGACAATTCTGGTTAACGGCGCTGAACGTGGCGACAAAATTAACCTTGAAGAAGCTCGTGCTGCTTACAACCAAGCACAAGCGCGTCTGAATCAAGTTTCAGTAGACGATCGCCAAGCCCAAATTCAAGCAAACCAAGCCTTTAAACGTGCCCGCGCTCGGTTTCAAGCGGCTGGCGGTTTAGTCTAATTTGACTTTATATTTCAACTTTGTAGGTTGGACATTGCCCAACCTACAAGATATTTATTAATTTTTTGAAAAATTACGCCAAGTTTAAGGAATCGAGGCAAACCTTAGTGAAGTGTTAAGTTAACTATACTTTTGCAGTTTTTACTATTTGTGGATGAGTAATAATACTCATGGCATGAGAAGAGGATTTCTTTAAAAACTAGTTCACTAACGCGTCGGACTAGTTATTTTTTTTACATAACTAGGTTTTTTCACACTTAA
>NZ_JBGTFY010000115.1:0-4171 GCF_041747015.1 Nostoc sp. | reverse complement strand
GGTATCAAAACGTTCTAAATCCCCCTAAACCGTCCGATAAATTGGGGACTTTGATTCCGGTTCCCCCTTTTTTAAGGGGGGTTAGGGGGGATCTATAAATGTGTAAAATCACAGCCTAATACTTTTCAAACATCCTCTAAGGAAGAAATACTGCTCTGAAATCGTTAAGCGCCATATCATTTCCTTTTTTTACAACTTTACTAAAGTTAGAGGTGACGTAATAATTACCCCAAACATTGTTTACTTGCACATAATGCTAATTCATTGAATAAAACTAGAGCAATGAATTATGCACAAGGGTAACGCCACCTCCTGTCCCATCACGCAAGTCCAACCAACTTTGCGCTCAGATCCCACATCCGATCGCCTTTGTCGTCATCGCGGGCTTGAGGAGAAACCTTTTGAACAAAGGACTTACCATCTTTTTTTTGCCGATTTCCCCAACTCCAATAAACACCAGATTGATTGTATTCAGGATCGGCAACCACCGCAGCAACCCTTTCTCCCGCCAACTCTTGAGACACATATCCCCCGGTGATGTACTTCTGGAATAATGGAAAGATTTTCTGAAACAAGGGATAGTGGTTTCGGAATAGGGGCGTTTCTGCAACACATCCCGGATAGAGAGAATTGAAGACGATACCGGTTGACTCGTGATAGCGCTCATGCAGTTCCCGCATAGTTAGCACGTTACAAACCTTGCTGTCTTTGTAAGCTTTGACTGGTTCAAACTTCTTGCCGTCAATCATTGCGATCGGCTCTTTAAACCCTTCTGCAAAGCCCTGCAAATCGCCCAAGTCTGGACGCGGCGGAATCTTACCACCCAGTTCGTCTGGATTATGAGTGACAGTTCCCAAAATTACCAGCCTTGGCTCTGAAGATGACTTCTTCAGATCCTCTAGCATCAGGTTGCACAATAGGAAATGTCCCAGGTGATTTGTAGCAACACTTAACTCAAATCCTTCTGGGCTTCGTAGTGGCTCCTTTAACAAAGGCATATAAATTGCAGCGTTGCACACCAAAGCATCTAGGGAATTTCCGCTTGCTCGGAAGTTCTTCACAAATTGTCGAACGCTTTCCATTGAGCCAAGGTCGATATGCATGATAGTGTAGCTGCCCTGGTGGGGAATTCCTATAGATTGGGCTGCAAGTTGAGCCTTCGCCACATCTCTACAGGCCATGACTACGTACCATCCCTTTTCAGCAAGCGCTTTCGCAGCATACAAACCGACTCCCGACGATGTACCCGTAATTACAACCGTTGGCTTGTGATGTTGTTCCATTCTCTTCAGCTTTTATTAACTATCTCTAGGATCTCATACCAGTGAGCCATCATTGTCACCAGCTTTTTCAATAGACCAGGTAGTTTACTACAAATATTTTCTTACACATACTCAATCCAATAAAGACAAATGGAAAAATGACTTTTACTTTTGACGAAACTGCTTATAGCAATCTGCTAGCTGAAGTTGCTCCCAAGGTAATTGAGACGGAAGAGGAGTACGAACGTCTGCTGGTAGTGGCAGAGCGTCTAACCTTTGTAAAGAATCGCACTCAGGAGGAGCGAGTTTTACACAAGTTGCTATCGCAGCTAACTCAATGGCTTGAATCAAAGAAGACTGGCTTCTAAACCAATTAATTTCATCAATTGTGTTTTGCCAATGTTTTCTCTTGTAATGTTTAATGATGACTGTAAAGTTTGGCATATACGTCTATTCATTACGGATATACAGAAAATTCAAATATATTCAGGAGATAGGAATATTATTGCTTAACCCTACATCCTATCCCCGAAACTCCAGTTAATATTTCCGCTCTTTTGGCTCAAACATGGTAATCGCCACGGGACGATACTGTATATCAATTCCGGCTGGTGAATAGTAAGC
The DNA here is from genome assembly GCF_041747015.1 of Nostoc sp. Lineage (GTDB taxonomy): Bacteria > Cyanobacteriota > Cyanobacteriia > Cyanobacteriales > Nostocaceae > Nostoc. The sequence goes on along the minus strand of NZ_JBGTFY010000115.1, from coordinate 2,285 downwards.
CATTGTGTGTTTGAGGAAGTTGGCATCATCTCGCTGGGAATAATCTTCGCGGAAATGAGCGCCACGACTCTCCTGGCGATTTAGGGCTGATGCCAAAATAGTCTGTCCCACTACCATCAAACTTCGCAATTCCAAAGCTTCCACGAGTTCCGTATTCCAGCAACTACCTTTGTCATCTAAATAAATTTGAGGGTATTGCTGTTGTATTTCTTCTAATTTCTGCAAACCTTCCCTCATTAACGCTTCAGTACGGAAAACGCCGCAATACTCAGTCATACAATCCTGGAAGGCTTGACGGATTTGGTTAATGCGATATTGTCCTGGTTGTTCTAGCAAAGCTTGAATTTGTTGCTGGGCTTCCGTTACATAGCGTTGCTCATCCACAGAGGGCAACTTCCGTTTTTGCACGTATTTTGCGATCGCAGCCCCAGTCCGCTTACCATAAACTACACACTCCAGCAGTGAATTACTCCCCAAACGATTTGCACCATGCACGGAAACACAAGAAGTTTCACCTGCTGCAAAGAAAGCCTCAACTAAACCATCACCACTACTGCGGACTTGACCATCAGTGTTAACTGGGATACCACCCATACAATAGTGAATTGTCGGGCGGACTGGCATCGGTTGAGTCACGGCATCAACACCTACCAAACGGTGCGCTTCTTCCCAACAGAAGGGAACACGACTCATAATTTTTTCTTTGCCCATGTGCCGCAAATCCAGATAGACAAAGGGGCCACCAGCACTACCGTCGAGATGAATACCACGACCAGCGCGAATTTCGTAAGCGATCGCTCGTGAGGTAATATCACGAGGAGCTAGTTCCATGCGACTGGGTGCATAGTTGCCCATAAAGCGATCGCCTTCACTATTAATCAGATATGCCCCTTCTCCCCGTACCGCTTCCGAAATCAGCACCCCTACTGGATATAAACCAGTGGGATGAAATTGGACAAATTCCATATCTTCGAGGGGCAAACCGGCGATCGCAGTCATTGCTAAACCATCACCAGAAGAAGCGTAATCATTAGAGGTGGTGTTATAAACGCGACCATAGCCCCCTGTGGCAAACATCACCGCCTTAGCCCGCACCACCTCAATATGTCCATCCAAGAGATTGAACATTACCACACCCTTCGCCTCATTTTCTGACAAAATGAGACGCATCACATACCACTCTTCATAAACTTGCACCCCATAACGCCGCAAGTTGTTCACCAATTCGTGCAGAATCGCGTGACCGGTCTTATCCGCGGCGTAGCAAGTACGATTATGGGAATGTCCCCCAAAAGCCCGTTGAGCAATGCGGCCATCGGATAAACGAGAGAATAGAACGCCCATGTGTTCCAAATCAATCACCACATCTGGCGCTGACTGCGCGAGAATTGCTACAGCGTCTTGGTCTGCCAAGTAATCAGAACCCTTGACAGTATCAAAAGCGTGTGCTTCCCAACTATCTTCAGAATCAACATTTTTCAGCGATGCAGCCATACCACCTTGAGCCGCAACCGAGTGCGATCGAATTGGGTGGGTTTTGGCAACCACAGCAATATTTAAACTAGGATCAATACGGGCAATTTCCACAGCAGCGCGACATCCCGCCAATCCACCCCCGACAATAATCACATCATGTTCCAGCATAACTAGCCCTTTGATTGCAAACCCCTGCTGTTCTATTGTAGAGAGGTGATTATATCAGGCAGTTGAAGGAATTGCGATCGCGTCTCTACAAAAAAATTCCCTGCCTATAGACAGGGATATTATTAAAAATTTTGAAATTAAAAATGAATAATTATGAGACAGATAAAGTGACTCATAACTCTTAACTTTTAACTCCTGACTCTTTAGGTTGTTGCTTGTACAGGTTGTTGCTGAGACACATTACCTGGCATGGTTTCCATTTTGGTTCCCGGTCCTACAGGAACTACTTCAATATGATTTAACAATGTAGTCACAAAGGCAAAAAGCAAGAAAGGCAGCGATAGCAAAACGACGAGTCCCACTGTTGCTAAAGCGTACACCGGTTTCTTAGCACCCATTAGCGCCAATGCTGATGCCAAACTTAAGGTGATTGTAATCAACCAAACAATTATTTGACCGTAGATATCGCCAAAGGTCAGGGTACAGACAAACCGATAGTTTTGAATATTATTTCCGCTCATCACATTTGCCTCAAGTCTCTCCTAATAGGTTCTAGATTAGAGCCATGTTTGTCTTGTAGACAATTTCTAAATATTTTTGCAAGATTTGTAATATTACTTTATGATCAACTTTGTTTGAGA
>NZ_JBGTFY010000114.1:0-5226 GCF_041747015.1 Nostoc sp. | reverse complement strand
TAGTTCCGCTTCGGTTAGAGTCGGCGCATTATTTAACCATTCATCAAAAAAGCGATCGCTAGAGTCTAGTCTCAAGCCAAAAGTTTGACGGAGAGCGCCAAGGGTAAGGCTACTAGCATTTGTAATCACGGTTAAATTCTTATAGTAATTACATCAAGTTTAAAAGTCTAGACATTTGCTCTAGGCTCTAATACCTAATATACGATATATTAAGAGCAAAAGAGCGATCGCCTAAAAATCACGATTCACAGGAATAGCGATCGCCTTTAACAGATAGATAATTGATGCGATCGCCTAGAAATCAAGACTTACAATACTAGCGATCGCCTTGAGGAGAAAGATTGTTAATGCGATCGCATACCGCAAAGCCTTTAGCAGATAGATAATTGAGGCGATCGCCTAGAAATCACGACTCACAGGAATAGCGATCGCTCAAGTAGGACGATGCAAAAATTAAGGCTTGCTGAATATCTTCATCTTCTAATTCGGGAAACTCCTGAAACAGTTCTTCTCGATTAGGGTAGGTAGCTAATAACTCAATCACCCGACGAACGGTAAGGCGAAGATTACGAATAGAGGGTTGTCCATTCATCCGATTAGGATTGCTAGTGATGCGATCTAATTTCATGGAAGTAACCCTAGCTCCTGATGAAAATCATCGTCAATGTATATTGCTTCATGCCGAGTTGATGAAAGACGATTGTACTGCAAGCAAAATTTTATAGCAAGGAAGAGGAAATAAGGCTTCTGCTACTAAAATAGAAAAATCATTCACGAGCGAAATACTTATGGGTAATGAAGTTGAACTACTTCAAAACTGGCGAGAACTCACACCCGAAAAACAACAAAAAGTTTTGGAGTTTGTTGAACTACTTAAATCTGAGTCAGAAACAACACTCACTGAATCTGATTTTGTGCCAAAAATACCCTTAGCCAAAAAATTATGGTCAATCCGACAACGAGCGATCGCTTCTGGATTGCAACTTCTAAACGCTGACGAAAACGATTCCCGTGGCTCAACTTTGGGGTTGAGGCGAAATTGCAACAAGGCGATCGCGCTGGGGCAGCTACAATGTTGCAAACGGCTGCTAAAACTGCTTTACAAATCGGAGATAAAGGTGCAGCGACAGTGTTGCAAACTTCCGCCACTCGCCTGCAAGCTGGCGAACAACTTTCTGAAGCAGACCTGAAGAAAACTAGAATTGTATCAAAGACCGTTTTACAGGAATAGTAAAAATTTAGCGTTGCTTTGTGCTTTTCCACATCCCGTGAAAAGTCATCTCACGGATGCGTTAAAAACACACTTCAAAGGGGAATAATAAAGTGTCTACATATACTAAATAGTTAGAAATATAATGCAACCCCAACGTACTGCTGTGATCTTGATTGGTTATCAAAATGATTACTTTGCAGCCGATGGTATTCTACATAATGTCATTGAGGAATCCTCAAAGGCTACTAAAGTGTTAGAAAACACCGTTGAGCTTGTACGATGTTTGCTACAAACTCCAGTGTTGATGATTGTCACACCGATTTTTTTTACGCCAAACTACCAGGAATTGGTTGAACCTGTTGGCATCCTTAAAACTATCAAGTCAGTTGGGGCTTTTCAAGCTGGTACGAAGGGATCGCAGATGATTGATGAGTTGCTACCCTTTGACAGCAGAATTCTCGAAGTTCCCGGAAAACGAGGATTTAATGCTTTCATGAATACTAACTTAGACATTATTCTCCATGAAAAAGAGATTACTCATGTAGTTCTAGCTGGTGCAGTCACTTCGGTCTGTATTGATTCTACAGGTCGTTCTGCTCATGAGAAAGGCTATCAGGTTGTTATTTTGTCTGATTGCACTTCTGCTCGCACAGTGTTTGAGCAAGAATTCTACCACACTAACGTCTTCCCCTTATACGCCGATACAATTAAGCATACCGAGTTACTTGAGCGTTTGAGGATTACAGTAGAATGTCAGATTTAAGCAATGAATTGCATACACAGATTCAGTACAGTTTGATTGAGAAATTGTCTCAATCCGAGCGGCGTTACCGGGAATTGGTGGATAGTCTGCGCGAAATTGTGTTTAAGTGCGATTGCTTGGGTAATATCAATTTCCTCAACCGAGCCTGGACAAATACCCTTGGTTATGTAATAGCAGATGTCATCGGTAGTGCTTTAGGCAATTTCATTGACTTGGATGATCGGCACCTGTGGTCAGAAACTCTAGAAAAGCTACAAACCGGAGTAGAGGTTTGCCAAGAACTCCGCTTTTACCATCAAACTGGTGTAATTGTTTGGTTGGAACTGTCTGCTCAACCTCAAAGTGAAACAGAATTCTCTGGCTCACTGATCAATATTAGCGATGTCTACAACGAGCTTCGCTTACGCAAACACGCAGAAGCATTACTAAAGCGAACGAACGAGGAACTGGAAGCTAGGGTAGAACAACGAAATATTGAGCTAATTCAAGCTAATCACGACCTAAAAGTTACCCTTGAGAAACTCAAATATACTCAGGCTCAACTGGTGCAAACTGAAAAAATGTCGAGTCTGGGGCAATTAGTTGCAGGGATTGCTCACGAAATTAATAATCCAGTTAACTTTATTTACGCTAATATCACCCATGCATCTGAGTATATAGAAGTCTTATTTAAAATCTTGCAACTCTACCAGCAAACCTATCCAGTTCCCTCGCTAGATATTCAAGAAGCAATAATAACCTGGGATTTGGACTTTATTCAAAAAGATTTAGGTAAGCTGCTGGAGTCGATGGAAGTTGGCAGCGAACGCATTAGAGAAATTGTGCTATTACTGCGAAATTTTTCTCGGTTGGATGAAGCAGAAATCAAAAATGTTGATATTCATGCAGGTATCAATAACACAATTACATTTACAGCACTTCCGGCTATTATGCAATACAGTTTTTATCCCTGCCTCTCTCCTATCATCACTTTCAGCTATGAGGATGTACCTCATAGCTGCCGGAAGTGCTGTATGCGTCACCGCTTCCAAAGCGAGTCGGGAAATATAGGAATTCAAGTAATTAAAAACTATCGAGTAATTCCCCAGGTCAAGTGCTATCCTGCACAACTTAATCAAGTATTCATGAATATTTTAAATAACGCTATCTATGCGTTAAATGAGGCAATTTCTAACCTATCAATTAGTCAAAATATTCAATCTCAACCGTTCGTTCCTACTATTTGGATTAGTACTGAGTTGATTGATGAAACTTGGCTTAATGTTCGCATTAAAAACAATGGTCTGGCTATTCCCGAATCGGTAATTTCCAAAATATTTGATCCGTTCTTTACAACAAAGCCTGTTGGTAGAGGAACTGGACTTGGCTTATTTATTAGTTATCAGATCGTAGTAGAAATGCACCAAGGCAAGTTAACATGTACCTCAAAAACAAGCCAAGAAACAGAATTTTGCATCCAAATTCCCATCTAATAGTTTAGGTATGGGGTAAGAATTACGAATTACTTTCTTATCAATTACGAATTATTTTGACCCCAACCCCGACACCAACCGCCCCCGATAGAATTCCTGCTGCAACCCCGAAAGAACCGCCAGCACCAAATATTTGATTCCTCAATTGAGCAACAAAGTCAGAAAGTCAACTACCTCACAACACTTTTGCTCAGTTGTGATTTTTTCTCTTGGGGCATAATGAACGAGGCTGAAACCCTCGCTGAACTTATTGATTAACAACCACCGAAGAGTTTGACTTATGCTGATCCAAAAGATTGTCCAAGAATTGCAAGACATCCCTGAAGACAAACTAGCAGAACTTTATGACCTAATCAGCTTTTCAAAGATACCGAATTTAATCCAGCAGCAAAACACGGCTCAAACATAACACAGTCGAAACCTTAGAACAGGAAATAAGGCTTCTGCCACTAAAATAGAAAAATCATTCAATAGCAGCGATCGCTGCTGGATTGCAACTTCTAAACGTTGACGAAATTGAACTTGAACTTGCTGCACGGCGCGGTGGATTCCGTGAGTCGTAAGAAGACGTACATAGACTCTGGTGTACTGATCAGCGCTTTCTGTGGCATTCAGTCAGTCAGCATCAGAGCGAATCGAATTCTTAACGATGAAAATCGGGAGTTTGCCTCAAGTCGCTTCGTTCAGTTAGCTGATGTGATGTCGAAAAATCCCTTTTATATCCCATATCCTCTGGAATCCCCATGAAAGCAATTAAAGTTATGGCAACCATTGATGAGCATGGGCAACTTACTTTAGATCATCCCTTAATGAGTGATAAAAACAGTCGTGTTGAAGTAATTGTCCTGATCGCAGAAGCAGCAGAAATTGATGAAGATGAGCCATCTAAAGAAGTGATTTTAGAAGATTTTCGTCAAGCTTGGCATGAAGCTATGACTGGAAAAACGATTCCTGTGGCTCAACTTTGGGAAGGACTTGAAGATGTCTGAGCAATCGTTTATTCAAGTTGAAGCCGCGCCAACGTTTAACCGAAATCTACGCATCCTCGCCAAAAAATATCGGAGTATTCGTAATGATATACAACCCGTAATTGAACAACTTGAACGGGGAGAGTTACCTGGAGATCAAATATCTAAGATTGGTTATGCAGTTTTTAAGCTGCGAGTCCGAAATAGCGATGTTCAAAAAGGTAAAAGTGGTGGCTACCGTCTGATTTATTACATTAAAACAGCAATGGGGATCATTCTGCTCACTATTTATACTAAATCCGAACAAGCTGACATGGCAGCAGATGACATTAGGAGCATTATTACTGAGTATGAACAAAGTGCAGTTGAAGACCAATAAAATTTATAAAACAATACTTCATAGGATATGGGGAGATACCATCGGCTAACTGAGTTTAGCTTTTATAAATTCCAAACCTGTGTCGATTGCTGGTAATCTCTGATCAAGCAATAGTTTTATAGCGGTTAGGTAGTTCAATGATGCGTTGGCTTTGCCCGCCGCAGGCATCGCCCAAGTAGGACGATGCAAAAATTAAGCAGAAATAATTAACTACAAATAAATGATACACCAAAATAAATGCGTGAATTACTTAAATAAATAAATAAATAAATAAATAAATAAATAAATAAATAAATAGGGCTTGCTGAATAAGTCTCCAGAGCGAATCTAGAAGCCACACAGCTTACAAAATAGTAGTTTCGTCGCTTAGTTTCCCAATTTGCCCGGCGCTCGCCGACGAAAGTGCAAGGTTTTTGAACCTCTGGATGCTA
>NZ_JBGTFY010000113.1:0-3372 GCF_041747015.1 Nostoc sp. | reverse complement strand
GTGGTGGTCAACCTGTTAAATAAAGGACACGAAAGCTACCACTATTATCAGTACTACGCTTCTTACTACAGTGAGCAAGCTGCTAAGAATAATCACAACGGGACGAGCCCTAGTGGACGCGCCAAAAGTCACGAAATAAAGAGTCGCTCTTGAAGTGCGATCGCCCTGATATCAAGTTGCTTAAAATATTACTTAATCTTCGAGCTGACGGGGGAAAAGTTTTTGGCACTGCTTTCATACGTGTATAAAAGCTGTGGACAGAACGTAGTAAAAATATTGACAAAATCAACAGTCAATTTACAAAAGAGCTGCCAGGAATTAGTGACTTGGCAGGAGGTTGAAAGTTTACTGGTAGTTGTTGTGGGCGATCGCTACAGGAGAGAGCTATGGATTAGAGGACTTTGTAACAGCAGCCTTTGCACGTGTTTGGCTAGATTGGCGTGAACATGTTGTCATTAACGCCAGTCTGTCACGGCCAACCGATATTGCCGTAGGCAAAGGTAATGCAGCCAAGGCAAAGAAACAGTTCAGATAGCAAGCACAATATAAAACGAACGATGTGGTGAGGATGATGGTGAAAGCCAGAAGTTTAGTATTGCCTAGTTACTAATTTGACCTTTGCTGATAATAAGTAGCTGCAAAAGCATCATAAACCATTAGATGTCCATACCTTTTGTAACTGCCACCATTGTTTATCGAATTAAAATCCTCAGTAAATTTATTTCAGTTCAATTGGTAGTTCAGGTTTTGGGACTAGCTAGCGGAATTTTACTGGTTCGCACACTAGATCAACAGCAATATGCCTATTTTACTATTGCTAATACAATGCAAGGAACGATGAACGTTTTAGCAGATAGTGGTATTAGTAGTGGGCTTTCCTCTATTGGGGGTAGGGTGTGGCAAGATCCCCATCGTTTCGGTCAATTAATCAATACTGCAATGCAGTTACGGCGGTATCTGGCAGTGATTGCGATCACTGTGGTTACCCCAATTCTGCTTTGGATGCTGACTAGTAATGGATCGTCTATTACCTATGCCGTATTCATTTTGGTGTTGGTATTAGTGGGACTGAACTTTCAATTAACTACAGTTGTTTTAGGTATTGTTCCACGGCTTCGTTCCCAGATTAACCGCATCCAGCAGTTAGACCTAATTGCAGCTATCTCCAGGCTGGTGCTTTTGGGCGTTACTTATTTTACATTGTTGAATGCAGCTTTAGCTATTCTGACTGCCTCGATTGCCTTTGGCTTACAAAACTTTTTCTTGACCAGATGGGTTTCTGAATATATTGATAAAAAAGCATCGATTAATGTAGAGGATAAATTAGATATTCTAAAAATCATCAAGTGGCAGGCACCTAATACAATTTTCTACTGTATACAAGGACAGACTGCAATTTGGCTTATAAGCATTTTTGGAAATACGCAAAGCATTGCTGAAGTTGGAGCACTAGGTCGGATAAGTGTCATTTTTTCGATCATTAATTCGATTACAAGTAGTATTGTTATACCCGCTTTTGTTCGCTGCCAATCAGTTAGAGTTTTATGGCAACGTTACTGGCAGATTATAGGTTACTATGGCTTGTTAACAACGGGAACAGTTGTAATTTCAATAATTTTTCCAAGGCAACTCCTTTGGATATTAGGAAATCAGTACTCTCATTTAGAAAATGAGCTGACTTTGATCTTGTTTAGTACGACATTTAGCTCTTGGGCTGGAACTTTGTGGTCGATCAATGCTTCTAAAGCCTGGCTTAAGCATAACTGGGTTTATATTCCAACTACAATCACTACCCAAGTTATTCTACTACTATTCTTAGATATTTCTAATGTTAAAGGAGTAATTGTGTTTGGAATTATATCTATTATCCCAGGATTTTTGCTGAATTTCTCTATGGCTTTTGAAGGCTTTAAAGAAGGATTTTCGAATTAATGAGTTTAATAGAAAGAACTATTTTGAAATTAAGGTTTCATGTTTGGTCAAAACTAAAAGCTAACTTTTGTCCCAGCTTTTATTTTTCGCACTCCCAATTTGGTGAAGATATGGTTGTAAGATTTTTAACTAATGACTCTACTCTGGGATTTTATGTAGATATTGGAGCTCATCACCCTGTATACATTTCTAATACTTATCATTTTTATTCTAAAGGTTGGAGAGGAATCAATATTGATGCTATACCCGGCAGCATGGATGTATTTAAAGTTTTAAGACCAAAAGACATTAACTTGGAGCTATGTTTATCTCCTCTTGAAGGTGAAGAGATTGATTTTTTTATCTTTGATCGTCCAGCATTTAATACTTTTTGTAGCCAAAGAGTTGACGAAGTTGTGGCTTCTGGCTAAGCTTAATTAATAAAAAAACACCGATTACAAACGACTACACTCAAAAGCTGTTTAGATCAGTACGTGCCTAGCGGAACTGAAATTGATTTTATGAGTATTGATATAGAAGGAATGGATGAAGCAATCTTGATGTCAAACGACTGGAACCGCTTTAAACCCAAAGTTTTGGTATTTGAGAAACACCTGACACCCATTCAGCAGCTTGATAAGCTACCTATCATAATTCACTTGGCTAACTTTGGTTACAAGTTAGTAGCAAGATGTGGACCGTCAGTGATTTTAGAGAGCCTATCATCTGGGACTAGAAGTATTAATAGGAAAATAATAGCGTGAATATGGGTTCCTATTTCTCTATAATTATTCCAACTTACCATCGCAATGATTTGCTTGCGAAATGCCTAAATTGTCTAGCCCCTGGAGTTCAAACTTTACCGAGTGAGCAATATGAAGTAATTGTTACAGATGATGGTTCTGTGACAACTGCTGAAGAAATGATGAATGAGAATTATCCCTGGGCTAAGTGGGTGACTGGTCCTGGCAAAGGTCCAGCGGGGAATCGAAATAATGGTGTTAAACATGCTTGTGGTGAGTGGCTAGCTTTCACCGATGATGATTGCTTGCCCGATCCACAGTGGCTAGAAGCCTATGCTAAAGCTATAGTTGCTGAACCCGCTTGCTTAGTTTTTGAAGGACGAACCTATGTTAACCGTCCAAGACGTAGCCTTGGGGAAACATCACCTACTAACGAGTTAGGTGGGTATTTATGGTCATGCAACTTTGCTATACAAAGGCAATTCTTTAATTCTTTATCTGGTTTTGATGAGCGATTTCCCTACGCCGCTATGGAAGATGTAGACCTGAGGCTAAGACTTACGAAGCGTGGACATAAGTTTTGTTTTATTAAGGCTGCTTCAGTGTGCCACCCGTGGAGACCCAAGGGAGGCTGGAAAAAACTAAAACAACATCAGGAGTCAGTCTTAATTTATCTGTCTGTTCATCCAGAAGAGTCATCCCATATACATTCAAAGTA
>NZ_JBGTFY010000112.1:0-11973 GCF_041747015.1 Nostoc sp. | reverse complement strand
TTTTAAAATTTTATCAACTTGTAGCAAGCGAATATATTGAAATTAAGTCGAGTATTGCTTTTCCGCTAATTTCTGTTAGTGAAATGAATAGATTTATCCAGCAAAGTAAAACTATGGATGAAATTGATTTGGTGCAATCCTTCAGCGCTTGGGTGCGTGGAAAGATAGCTTAAAATCATGAATTAATTACGAATTACGAATTACGAATTACGAATTATTTTAATATGCTTGTCAAGTCAACGGTTGGTGAACAAAGAACAGTGCTACATAACATTAGCTGGGAAACCTTTGAAGCCTTGTTAAGAGATACAGGTGAAGATAGAGGTTCTCGGTTTGCTTATGATTGCGGTGTTTTAGAAATCATGACTCCATTTTTTGAACACGAAAACCCCAAAAGTAATTTTGGTAATTTTATTATTGCTTTAGCTGAAGAATTAGGAATTGAAATTAGACGCGCTGGTTCTACAACATTGAAGCGGAAAATATCAAAGCGGGGAATAGAACCAGATACTTGTTATTATATCCAGAATGAACTAGCTATTAGGGGTAAGCAAACTTTAGATTTAGAAAATGATCCGCCGCCTGACTTAGCAATTGAGATTGACATTACCAGTAGTTCAGTTAACAAATTGGGGATTTATTCAGCGTTGGGTGTAACTGAACTTTGGAGATATGATGGGCAAAATTTGAAATTTTATCAGCTAATAGAGGGGCAATATGTCGAGTCTAAGTTTAGTATTGCTTTTCCTATAGTTTCAGTGAGTGATATAAGTAGATTTATTCAGCAGAGTAAAAGTATAGGAGAAATTGCTTTGCTCAAATCATTTCGTACTTGGGTGCGGGAGAAATTAGGATAGTTAATCAGGTAATTTGTACTGTAGATAATTGTCTGCATTGCAAACTAAGATAGGTGTGGAAATTACTACAATTTATGATATAGCGATAGCTTTTCAACAGTGGTATCATTTCTAGTAGCTAATACTAGAACTACTTAAAACAGGGTTATACAAATGAGAAGTAACAGAGAAATTGAAGATGTTAACTTAACTGAAATATCTGAAATTTATAAAAAACACACACATCATTATAATGAACACATACATCATTATAAAGTGAATGAACAAACAAAGATTTTTTTGGAAAAGGTTTGTAAGGAAACAAATATTCCGATTGAAAAATTAATTTCCACAAAAGAAATTTCCGGAAAATCTTGTTATATGGCTCATCCTATAGTAGGACATGATTTTAGAGAATGGTGTAAAAAAGAAAGAAAGCGTCAAGGAGAAGAAGAGATTAAAACGCGACTACAAAAAAAGCTTGGTGGAGAAATAGAAGTTCTAACAAACACAGGACTAATTGATCTTCTAACTGAAAAGGAGATTATAGAAATCAAGAGTGTTAAAACTTGGATTCACGGAGTAGGTCAATTGATAGTTCGTGGTCGAGACTACCCTCACCATTCAAAGCGATTACACCTATTTGGTAAATTCAGTACTAAAAGTAGAATTAAAAATCTAGAATTAATACAGAAATCCTGTATTCCTCTTGGCATTGAAGTTACTTGGGAAGGGCAGTCAGACAGCGAACGCGTATCCAACTCTTTAACAACAACCATGCACCCCATATTAAAATTCGATATTTCCGAACTAAGTGTATCTGAACGTATACAGCTTGCCGAGGACTTATGGGACAGCATTCTTAACACACCTGATGAAGTTCCTCTCAACGATGAGCAAAAACAAGAATTAGATCGACGCTTGGAAATGCATCGCCAAAACGCAAACCAAGGTTCAAACTGGCAATCCGTCAAGCAAAGACTAGGTTTATCTGAATGAGCTATCAGTTAATAATTAGTCATCTATAGCAGTTCTAAATAACTTGTAAAAAACTCTCTTGATTCTCCTCTCTGTGTCCTCTGCGTCTCTGCGGTTCGTTTAAGAAATAATTTTTATAACTCATTTAAGATTGCTATATGATTCCTGTTCTCAAAGTAAATCATTAGTAACAGTATGATCAAAGCGATCGCACCCTCACCCCCTAACCCAGTATTATTTCTCTTAGACGTGTGAGGATTACTAGGCAAGTTCACCCAAATTGGAAAACCCGCCTAAGTAACTAGCTCGACTTCTCGCTGAGTACGGAAGCAGGAAGTACTTGCAACTAAGTACACAGGTGCAAAGCTTTAATATTAGATAATGTATAAGTTCTGTGATCTATCTAAGGAATTTAGCTCAATAAGTGCTAATCATCCAGTATAGTTTTGCATGGGTTTTCAGTAGCTACAAGGCTGCTACCTTCAACCTTGTTCAACACCGTAATTTAGTACATCACAGACGCAAAAAATGAAATATCGGGGTTTTCACATTTCTTCAGCGAAAAATTTTCGCTTTCTTTCTAGTAGTCATCTCAAATATACTTTACGCATGGGAGCCGGACTAACGGCTTTGTTCGTTGTTTCTAGTGGGTCAATGCTTGAGGTCAATGCTGGTGCTACTCACTCAGCAGGCATCGTCCCAACTCTCATAGCGCAAGCTCCCGCAACGGCAACAGTTATTTACGTTAATCCAGCAACTGGTACAGACAATCCTGGTACTGGTACAACCTCAGCTGCACCCTACAAGAGCATCAGTTTCGCTCTCAGTCAAGCCCAATCAGGTGCAGTTATTCAATTAGCACCTGGGAATTACAACCAGGAAAGTGGTGAAAGCTTCCCCCTCTTGCTTAAACCAGGGGTAACACTGCGGGGTGATGAAGCTACTAAAGGTCAGGCGATATTGATTACAGGTGGAGGTTTCTACACTAGTCGCTTCTTTGCCAGACAGGACATTACCATCCTTGCTGACCAAGATACAACGATCAACGGTGTCACTGTTACCAACCCAAATGGGCGGGGTACTGGTGTGTGGGTGGAGTCAACTAATCCCGTTATCAAAAACAGTACTTTTACTAACAGTGTCAGAGAGGGCGTTTTTGTCACGGGTACAGGCAATCCCAAAATTGAAAATAACCTCTTTGTGCAAAACAAAGGCAACGGGATTTCAGTTACTAAATCTGCCCAAGGAGAAATTCGGGGTAACTTATTTCAGGATACTGGTTTTGGTCTAGCGATCGGTGGCACTTCCACACCTCTAATTGTGGAAAACCAAATCGTCGAAAACCAAGATGGTCTTTTTATCTCAGAGTTAGCCAAGCCCGTATTGCGTAAGAATGTAATCCAAAATAATAAGCGGGATGGAATAATAGCAACTGTTAATGCTTTACCCGATCTTGGCACCAACGAAAGTCCTGGTGGCAATCTCATCCGAAATAACACTCGTTATGACCTGAACAACGCCACTAAAACCGGTAAAATCCTCGCTGTTGGCAACGATATTGATCAGAAACGGATTTTTGGCTCAGTAGATTTTGTGGCCGCAACTGTTGACGTACCCCCTGGAGGTGCTGTCGCCTTTAAGGATGTGCCAACAGGATACTGGGCAAAAGTCTACATCGAAGCTTTGGCTTCCCAAAATATTATTGCTGGCTTTCCTGATGGCAGCTTTAAACCTAATGAACCTGTTACCCGCGCTCAATTCGCCACTATTATCACTAAAGCTCTGACACCACCAGTTAAACGCGCAGGTATTAAGTTTAAGGATGTAGCAAGTAGTTTCTGGGCTAACGCTGCAATTCAATCTGCCTATCAGAGTCAATTTGTTTCTGGTTATCCTGATGGCACTTTTAAGCCACAACAGCAAATTCCGAGAGTGCAGGCGTTAGTAGCTTTAGCAAATGGTTTGGGCTTAACTGCCAATGATCCAAAAGTCGTTTCCTTTTACACAGATGCTGCCCAGATTCCTAATTATGCGATCGCTCCTGTTGCGGCTGCAACTGTACGGCAATTAGTAATCAACTATCCGACAGCGAAGCAACTCAATCCTAATCGTCAGGCGACTAGAGCCGAAGTTGCTGCTTTTGTTTACCAAGCACTCGTCAATGCTGGACGTGTTCAACCAATTCCTTCATCTTATTTGGTGACAGTTCAGTAAACCCTGAAGAGAGCAAATTAAAAGCGCCAGACTAACAAATTACCAGTCTGGCGCTTCTAGTATTAGACCTATCTGCAAAAGCAGCAAGCCAAGTTTGATTGTCCAACTAACTTTGAACTTTCAACGGAGAGGGGGAGATTCGAACTCCCGGAACCTTTCGGTTCATCCGATTTCAAGTCGGACGCGATCGACCACTCTGCCACCTCTCCAATAAACTGTCTAGCTTGTGCCAACCATACATTTGTCGGGTAGTGCAGAAGCTGACAGATCATACTATATCTTATCATCTACACAGGTTGCACTACTAGATGCGAATGTCTACAACACACTACGCGATCGCTCGTACAAAATTTCCTCTGATGCCACATTGAAGTCATTGCCTACCCAAATTAGGGAAACTTGGGAAACCACACCCGCCTCTAGGGAGACAATGGAAAAATTACGCAGTTTATCGCTGCCATTTTCTACAATTCTGGGTACACTGGCTGCATTCAAGTAAATTATCCCCTCTGGACTTCTAAAGACGGGTTTTCGTAGCACCTTTTTGGTATGGCGCAGAGTTCGGTGCATATGACCAAATGTTACCAGAGGAATGGTTTTACCAGCAGTCAGAGCCTGAGAAATCGCCTCGCCAAAATCTGGGTCGCCAAAGTCACCGCCAATTGGATGCCAGTCTTTGCCACAAGGGTCTTCGGGGCGATCGCCTAACCCACTAGGACCATTGTGACCCAAAAATATAATCGTCTCGTAAGCCGCGCTTTTTACCACTTTGACGATGCGATCGGCAGATTCTTCTAGACTCGTCACACCATAACGTTCGTGACAGATTTCTGCATATTTCCACTCTGGTCCACCCCAGGTAAAAGGACGACCCCCCACTACAGTTAAATTCCCAGCCGGAAAATCCAGCTTACCGTAACCGACATGGGACGAGCCTAATAAATCGAGCTGTTGTTGTACCCAGTCTTCCTTGGAACGGTCATAAGGAGCCTTTTTACGTCCCCATTCGGTAGCAGTGTACCAGGCATCGTGGTTGCCCATTACTGCTGCTTTGGGAATATCGAGAGAGGCGATCGCTCTGACTACTTCCACCGACTCATTGCCAAAATCCCCCACGAACAGCACTAAGTCAACACCCAGATGCTTGAGTGCAACACCATCTTCTACTTCCCATTGGTCGTGAACATCTCCAACTACAGCAATTTTCAGGGTTATTATCGATTGAGTTTTCTGACTGGTCATGCCACTTTCCTTGCCGTCTATCTACCAGCATAGGAAACTCAGCCCGATTTGGACATAATCTCAGGATATCAACTGTCCACTATTTTTGGTAAAAACTACTATAATTGATTCCACGGAACAAAAATTTACAAATTAGAGCCCCTAATTGTGTTTACCACTGCACTAGCTCAACAAGACAAAATCGAACCAGGTGGCCTACCACTAGATTTGTTTGCTGCCATTGAGAGTCTCAAAAAAGAACTCAATGCAGTTATCCTTGCACATTATTATCAAGAGCCAGATATTCAGGATATTGCAGATTTTATTGGGGATTCATTACAATTGGCCAAAGCCGCAGAAAAGACCAATGCGGATGTGATCGTCTTTGCTGGTGTTCACTTCATGGCAGAGACAGCAAAGATACTTAATCCTGATAAATTAGTACTTTTACCAGATTTGAATGCTGGTTGTTCTTTAGCAGACAGTTGTCCACCAGAGGCGTTTGCAGCTTTTAAAGCAGAGCATCCAAATCATCTGGTGGTGTCTTACATCAACTGCTCTGCTGAGATTAAGGCGATGAGCGATATTATTTGTACTAGTTCCAATGCTGTGAAAATTGTCCAGCAAATACCGCAGGAACAGCCGATTATTTTTGCTCCAGATCGGAACTTGGGGCGGTATGTCATGGAACAGGCTGGACGAGATTTGGTGCTATGGCAAGGTAGCTGTGTTGTCCATGAAACCTTTTCAGAAAAGAAAATTGTCCAGCTAAAAATTGCTCACCCAGAAGCAGAGGCGATCGCCCACCCAGAATGTGAAAGTAATGTATTGCGCCACGCCAGCTTTATTGGCTCCACAGCCGCCTTACTCAAATATTGTCAAAATAGCAAGGCTAAAGAATTTATCGTTGCCACAGAGCCGGGAATCATTCACCAAATGCAAAAACTAGCTCCTGACAAGCTTTTTATTCCTGCCCCACCGATGAATAACTGCGCCTGTAACGAATGTCCGTTTATGCGGTTAAATACTCTAGAAAAGCTCTACTGGGCAATGAAAAATCGCACTCCCGAAATTACCATGTCAGAAGATATCCGTCTTGCCGCACTGCGACCAATGCAACGAATGTTGGAGATGAGCGTGTAGTTAGTATTTTTTATCCATTATGGTAGAGACGCGGTTTTGTGGCGTTTCTACCAACCATTTATTTTTTATAAACACTTGACTTGCAATTTATAAAAGATGATGCTAATATTTAAAATCGTGAGACAAATTGGGTCGGTGTCCGAGTGGTTAATGGAGACGGACTGTAAATCCGTTGGCTAGCGCCTACGCTGGTTCAAATCCAGCCCGGCCCACCACTTACGAAGTTATAAGTTATAATGGCTGGGTAAAGAGCAAAACTCCCAGCATTTTAACTTACAACTAAAAAATCAAAATTGTCTTTTGCCCGTGTGGCTCAGTGGTAGAGCACACCCTTGGTAAGGGTGAGGTCACGAGTTCAATCCTCGTCACGGGCTTTTTGCATAATAGATAGTTAACGCCAAATAAATGTCACGTTCATTGGAGTGTGACTGGAGGTTATGCGATCGCTATCTGTCGAATTAGCTCATATCCTGTGATAGTAGTAAAAAACTGAGAAGAGTTGAAAAGTGCTGTTTTGAGGCTAAATTCGGATTAAATTAGAAAACGACGTAGATAACCTTGGTTTTATTACTGCTACACAAGATCCGTTTCAGGAATCACTAGGGGGATAGAGATTTGTAGTCTGGTAAACTGCTGAAGTGATTCCTTCGTAATTGGAGAGGGCAGAATTTCTAACTTTCCTCCCATAGCTTCTGCCAGAGTCTGATTGATTAATAGCCTCATTCCTGGGGAAAAATCAGCGTTCTTTTGGTCAATCTGGATCGGCTGATCTTCAGATTTAATCAAATCAATCGGCTCACTCCAGAGTGTGGCATAGGTTGGTACATCCAGCCAAATGTTTACAAAATTACTTGTAGGCACAGTGCTGATAGAAATACAGATGCTACCTTCCTGCATCTGAGTAATAGCAGTCTCTATTAAACTGATCAATATTTGGCGGAGCCAGAGGTAATCTGCCCAAACATAAATTTCTGGGTCGGCGGGTAAGAATTGCAAGGGAAAATTGCGATTTTTCGCCAGCATATAAGTTAAGTTATGAACCTCCTCCAAAATTTGGGCTAAGGATCTGGGTTGAATATCTAATTTATTGGTACCGTGTTCAGTTCTAGCAACGTTAAGAATTTCGTCCATCAGCTTGAGTAGCTTCAGCGTTCGCTCTTGAGCTTGGGCAATAAATTCTCGCTCTTCGGCTGGATCTTCACACAGATCCGACAAAATTAACTGATGCAAGCCAATTAGACCATTCAGGGGCGATCGCAATTCATGGGTAGTCCGCGCCAAAAAACCAGCTTTAAACTGGCTCATTTCTCTTGCCATTTGATATGCCAACTGCGTTTGCTGTAGCTGTTGCGATATTCGTGGCATATCCTCTTGCTCTAATGGCGCTACTGGAAATGAGCTAGATGAAGTGTTTGACGATGCCTGCTGTGGGCGTAGCCATCGCACAAATAACTGACGGAAAATCATACCTAGTGCTATTCCTGCTCCTAGATATATCCAGTTGCTCCAATTCATAATCTGGCAATTATTAACTTGTTAATTGACCACAACAGCGCAAACTAAAGTTTTGGATTTCTCTGTTGTTCCAATCAGGAAAACAACATTATAGCGGTCTATATTTGATTATGAAGAAGAAATATCTAACTTGATCGCACCTTGCCGCAAAATTTGCCAATTTATCCCTGTCCATTTTGCAACGGTGGAAGGTACACCCATCCCCAACATTTCACCCTGGTATTCTGTCGTTGCTAGAGTCATAACCTGGGGAAACTGAACCGCAATTTCTGCCATCGTTTGCAAGGGCGGCTGCCCAGAAAAATTGGCGCTAGTAGTGGCAAGGGGGCCTGTTTGCGTCAAAATAGTTTGAGCGATCGCACTGTTTGGTACTCGGATGCCAATAGTCGTCGGGTCGATGGGATTCATAACTTTTGGTAGGCGTTGACTCGCTGGTAAAACTAAAGTCAACCCTCCTGGCCAATATTTATCTGCTAATTCTTGCCAAACATTATACTCCTTCTCACTACCTTTGACATACAACCACAAATCCTCAGCATTGGCAGCCATCAAAATCAAAGGTTTATCTTGACTGCGTTGCTTCGCCGCAAAAATTAGTGGCGCTTTCTCTGGTATCGCCGCAAGTGCGGGAACAGTATCAGTGGGAAAGCTCACTAAGAAGCCAGCACGTGCGCCAGCTACTAGGTCGGCGAGGGAAACTTGCGTCATTTTGCTAATGTAAAGAATTGTATCAATTTGCTAAAATTAGTCTTGTTGGAAATCAAGGTCGCTACTGAATTGACTTCCCAGCAATTAATCTAATCAAAGATAAATTGATATTAATGAATTATTAAATTAATCACATTAAGTAAGTTGGCATAATAAAACCGAACTATGTAAAGAAAGATAAACTTAGAAAATTCTGAGTTGGCTTTTCAGTTGACTCACAAAAGTGGCTATGCAGTGAAGGATAAGGTTAAGGTTAAAGCAATTGTCACTTATTCAGATAGAAAATAAAAGTAGCATTATCGAATCAGAGGCGGTTGAAATTACTCATTGAACGAGAGTAATTCAACACTCATCAATTCACATAAGCAAGGGCAAAGCGTTCAATTCCAGCTAGATCAGCGTGAATTTGAATTTTACAATAGCTACCTTGATTTTGCAAAAGTTCCCGCACTGCATCCCCCTGTCCTGCCATCATCTCAATTAGCCATAGGCCACCAGGTTGCAAATAGCTAGGGGAGATTTCTATCAAATGGCGGATGCAATCTAAGCCATCAATACCACCATCCAAAGCTATATGTGGTTCATGGTTAACTACTTCTGGTTGCAGGGTAGGTAAGATGCTGGTGGGTATATAGGGAGGGTTCGATACCATACCACTGAACTGACCTTTTAACAATGCCAGTGGCTCCCACCAGAAACCTTGATAAAATTCAATCCGGTCAGCAAAACCCAAATTATGAGCGTTAGCTTGGGCGATCGCCAGAGCTTCTAAACTGTAATCAACTGCATGAATTGTTGCTTTTGGCAAGATATCGGCTAATCCTAGTGCGATCGCTCCACTCCCAGTACCCAAATCCGCCCAGTGTCCTGACACATCATTAGCAGATGCTACAGCTAAATCAATTAAGCTCTCTGTCTCTGGTCTGGGAATCAAAACCGCACTCGACACTGCGATTTTAAACTGACGCCAAGGTGTAATTCCACTAATGTACTGCACTGGCAAGCGGTCATTTAATCGCCTCTGCCACAGATGCTCTAACTCTTCTAAAGGCAATTGCAGCTGAATTTGCGGCCAGTTTTTAAAAGACTCCAAACGCAGTGCCAAGCGGTCTAACCCAGCTACCTCAAGGAGGAGCCAATCAACCTCTCCTGGTGGGACATTAGTGGCGAGAGCTGCTTTAAGAGCTGCATTCCGCCACTGCCAAAGTTGTAAACCAGAAACTATCAGATGTTTCTCCCTCATACCTCAACCTGGGAGTGAATAACCGTTATTTTTTCGGAGCGGGGGGCTTGGCAGCTGGTGATTGATTCGGGGTAAGCGATCGAATAAAATTGATCGACTCTCTTGATGGATACAGAACAATTTTATTTATACCAGGATCGTTGCTGCTATTGAGAGCTTCCAGAACACCGTACAAATCTACCACCTGAATTTCAGTATTGGCTGCTTCCTTGGGCACGGCTTTTTTAAATTGGTCTAACAGAGCCATTGCTTGCTCTTTCTCAAAAAAGAAAGGGATATACCGCTCATTGCCTTTGGGGACAGGAATGGTCAAATAGCTATTATCTTTCTTAAACTTGGGTACAAATAAGGGAATACCAGTGAATTGCTGCCCTTTTTTACCATTTTGATTCAGCATACTCGTTGCTGAAGCTACCTGTTGTTGCGTCGGTACTAGAGTATAAATTACAGATTCTGATTTCTTTTTGCTTTCTTGGACTATTTTATAATAGTCTGCCAGAGACAAAGGTCTAACCTGTAACGTGCTTGCCAACTGGGGGTTTTCTTTTTTCAGCCGATTGTCAAGAAATTTTTGAGCATCTTGCTTGCTAATAAAAAATCCTACTTGAGAAATACTCTTAGATTCGTTTTTCTTTGATAAAACTACGAATTCACCCTTAGGATTAGTGAGCGTGAATACGGGTACTTCTTGTAGCTTTTTCACTATCTGATCTTGTGGCAATGCGATCGCTTCTAGATTGGCTATTCCTGGTAAATTGCCTATTCCTGAAAGTCCCGCCAAAAATACACTGCCAGCTATACTCAGTGTTGCGCCCAAACGAATAAATGATTTCATGACTGTTCCTCGCATTAATAGTCCAATTAAATTAAACAAATGGTTGGATTTGCACAGCACCAACTAGCTTCAGTTATATAGCAATATATTTCAGTTGTGAAAATTTATTTGTGAAAAACTCATTATGTTAGTTTATTGTTAACAATGAACTTTCAAAGCGCAATATTTCTGAACTATTTGGGTTATAGTATTGCCTTTAGCAATTGACTATGCTAGCGTTGTGTTTTTGTCGATTTGGCTTGACTATTCACCGCGAAATGCTGTAGATACCTATTCTATGTCTTCTCAAAGAGTTAAAAGTCTCTCCAACCGTGGACATGATAGATGGTATTTTATTGACTTTCTCTAAATATTAGGTGACGTTATTACTTAATCAATCGTTCCATTTACGATTGGTTTAATATATCCTCAAATCTATACAAAGTAACAGCAAATTTTAATTTTAATCATTGAGTAAGCTCCAGATACATTACTATATCTGGAGCTTACTCAATGATTAAAGTATCTTTATATCGGGATGACAGGATTTGAACCTGCGGCATCCTGCTCCCAAAGCAGGCGCGCTACCAAGCTGCGCTACATCCCGGCTAGATATATTTACTCTTTGGGAATTGGTTTTAACTTTCCGTAAAAGCGATCGCGCTTCACCAAAAGTATCAACTCAACAATCATATCACATGACACGGCTTATGCCTAATCTTTTTAATCTTATGATCAGACTACGTAGATTACATTGTTACAATTATACAAAGTTTTTCTGCCGACTTATTTTACAAGACATATTACTTGTTTTTTTGTCGGCTTAAACCCTGCCAAACCACATCAAGCAATATATCTTTATAATTCTACCTGATTTCTTGTGGAATCGAATTTTATTTAAATGAGCGCTAGTGAGGATACCAAAACATACCTTTGATGCCCTCTGGATCAGCCATAAATCCCATAGTTCGGTAGAAATCTACAACATGAGGATCGGCAAAAAGAGTGACATTACTAATTTCTTCACTCCTAAGTTTTTTGAGAACGTATTTCATCAGCGCCTTCCCCAGTCCTTGACTTTGGAAGTCTGGGTGAATCACCACATCCCAGATAGTGGCATTAAATGCATGATCTGAGGTAGCGCGGGCAAAACCAATGAGCCGCTTTTGGTTTCCTCTCACCTGCCACATTGAGGCGACGAGAAAACTATGCTCAATAGCTTTTTTCACTTTTCTTAGAGGACGACGCGACCAACCAACTGCATCACAGAGTTCTTCTAGCTCATATAGGTCAATGTCTCG
>NZ_JBGTFY010000111.1:0-4370 GCF_041747015.1 Nostoc sp. | reverse complement strand
GCTGATAACTTAAGAACAAGGAAATAGGCGATCGCGTAACATAGAATTATAACTGACTTCAAAACAGCAAATTATATGCTAGAAGCAAATATACGCGACAACCAAGAGCTTTCTCAGCTAATCCAACAAGCCAACTCTAAGCGAGAAGCGATCGCCTTAGTCCAAGAAGGGCAACCAAAAGCAGTGCTGTTAAGTTTCATCAGAGGTTTGACTTACTAAATTGGCTTGTTTATTTAAGTAATTCACGCATTTATTTTGGTGTATCGCTATCTACAAATTTGGGATTACGGTAAGAGGCTTGATTTCACCTCTTACTCAACTTGGGTCAGTGGCAATTTCCCAAGCAGAAGCACTACTGACAATAATGCGATGATCTGGGTTGTGAATGATGTCTCGGCAGTCAGTGTGGAGTTTTGGGTCGTCAAAGAGCCACCATAGCAGGATATGGGTGTCGATGAGGTAGCTCATTCCCATTGCTGGAGTTCATCTTCTGGCAGTGGTTCAAAGAAAGCATCGCCGAGTTGTCCTTTCAACAAACCAGGGGTGCGGGGTTGTGTACGTTCTTGACTTAAACCTAGCCGAAAGTAGTGAATTAGGTCATAAATTTCTGCTAGTTTGTCTTCAGGGATGTCTTGCAATTCTTGGACAATCTTTTCGATCAGCATAAGTCAAACTCTTCGGTAGTTGTTAATCAATAAGTTAGGAATATGCAACTACTTTGTTGCTCAATTGAGGAATAAAATATTTTTTATCGCTTTGCACCTTGGCGCGAAACTTTCATACCGTTAATTAACAACGCTGAATTTTTACTATTCTTGTAAAACGGTCTTTGATACAATTCTAGTTTTCTTAAGGTCTGCTTCCGACAGTTGTTCACCAGCTTGCAAGCGAGTGGCGGAGGTTTGCAACACCGTCGCTGCACCTTTATCTCCTATTTGTAAAGCTGTTTTAGCTGCTGTTTGCAACATTGTAGCTGCACCAGTGCGATCGCCTTGTTGCAATTTCACCTCGGCTAACTGGGTTTGGCGATACTTCGCTAATGCTAAAATTGACTGTTGTACCTGCGGATTAGAAGCCGGTTGATACGCCCGCACCACATCTGCATACACTGGCACGAGGGGCGAAAGTAAGCCTTGTTCGTTAACCAACGGGTGATCATAGCGGATTTGCAGATGAGCGATCGCTTGTTCACCTTCTGGCAACTGTCCCAAATAAATGTTCGCCAAAACTACCCGTTCTACATCCTGCATCAAATCCCCCAAACGTACAGCAAAGCTACCATCAGCTTCTAATTCCATTGGTAACTCAATTGTGTCTGGCGCAACTTGGGCAATGGGTTTAAATTCCGCTAATCGGACATTTGGCACTAAAGATAAGAGCAAGTAGGCATTAGTTAGTCCAATAGACTCAATCCGTCCAAATAGTCGGCTAAATTGGTCTACAGCTTGTTCCGGGCGCTCAATATGAGCTAAAGTGCCACCACCGACATCAGCAATTTTTTCTAGCAAATCCTGATTCCAACTATTGCCAAATCCGAAAGTGTTGATAGTTAGATTCAACTTCGCAGCCTTTTGTGCAAGTTGAAGACAGCGCTTGTTGTCATCTGCCCCAATATCCCACTTCCAAATTCGCAAACCGCTTTCGCCATGCCCATCTGTAAGCAGAAACGCCTGGGAAACAGCGCCCCTTGTTCCCTTCATCAGTTCTGTAATTCCCAGTTCCAAACCCTCAGCGATGATAGTACCGCCGCTAGCGCTGAGTTTGCTTTTAATTTGAGATTTGATGCTTTCGGGGTCTTGAATCTCTTGGTTGGGGATAATGACTTCCGCAGAACCGGAAAAAGCCACAACTGAGATGCGATCGCCTACTTTCAACCGATCTATTAATCTTTCCACTGCCTGAATCACCGTTTTAATTGGTTGTCCATGCATGGAACCACTTTTATCGAGAATCAAGCAGAGATTAAGGGGAAGATTTCGGTCAAACTCCCCAGCGAGCGCAAAAATTGTCATTGCTAGTTGACGTTGGCTACTTGTTTGAGCCACATCAACATGAGAATCATTTAACGCCGATAGCAATTGAACTTTCATTGCGGAGGATTATCTTGCAAAACGGTTTTAGATACCATCCTGGTTTTCTTGCGATCGCCTTCAGATAAGTCTTGTCCGGCTTGCAACTGGGTAGCAGAAGTTTGTAACACCGTCGCCGCACTTTTATCTCCCATTTGCAGGGCAGTTTTAGCAGCCGTTTGTAACATCGTCGCGGCACCACTGCGATCGCCCTGTTGCAATTTCGTCTCGGCTAGCTGGGTTTGACGATACTTAGCCAATGCCAAAATAGAGTGTTGCACCTGGGGATTCGGATCTGCTTGGTAGTTTTTCACTACATGGGCATAAACTGGGGTATTTGGTGTAAATAAACCTACCTTGTTGGCGGCTGGATCATCATAGCGGACTTGCACATTAGCGATCGCTTGTTCACCTGTTGGCAATTGTCCCAAATAAATATTAGCTAAAATCACCCGTTCTGCGTCTATCATTAAATCTCCCAAGCGCACAGAGAAACGTCCATCAGCTTCTTGTTGCAGTGGTAACTCAATTGTGTCTGGGGAAACTTGGGCAATGGGTTTGAGTTCCGCTAGCCGGACATTGGGCATCAGGGAGAATAACAGATAAGCATTAGTCAATCCCACTGTTTGAATGCGGCTGAACAAGCGATTAAATTCATCCACTGCCTGATCAGGTTTTTGAATGTAAGATAAAGTACCTAAACCAGCATCAGCAATTTTTTCTAAAATATCTTGGTTCCAATTGTCACCAAATCCCAAAGTGTTCAAAGTCAAATTATAGCTAGCAGCTAATTGGGCGAATTTCAAACAGCGATCGTTATCACCGTGTTCATTTTCCCCATCGGTTAATAGAAAGGCTTGAGAAACAGTATCTTTTTTTCCCTTTGCCAACTCCTCAATCCCTAAGCGCAGTCCTTCATCAATCGCAGTTCCACCGTCGGCAGCTAGGCGGTTAATTTGCTGTTTGATTTTCTCTGGATCTTCGACACTTTGACTAGGTACTAAGACTTTGGCACGGTGATCAAAGACTACAACACTGAGGCGATCGCCAGGATTGAGTCTATCCACCAGACGATTCGCGGCTTTTTTGACCGTTTCTAGCGATCGCCCATTCATCGAACCACTATGATCGAGAATTAAACATAAATTCAGTGGTACATTCCGGTCTTGGTTTTCGGCGATCGCTGAAATCGAAATTCCCAACTGACGTTGAGTGTTCAGTTGATTCGCGTCCAAATTACCATCATTCAAGGCAGGCTGCAAGCTAACCTTCATAACTCAAAGTTCCTATCCAGGATATACATACTAATAAATAACTTCAAAGCACAACTTTAGCTCTACGGAAAACTTATCCAACATAAATACATTAATATAATCAGAATATCTTAGAAGCCAAGCATTGAGAGATGCGAAGCCACTTTAAGTATTAGGGAGAAATCCGCACCTTAAGGAAAGCTAGCATCGCGCTAGGATGTATTACAGTTAACGGCATAGTTTCAGGCGATCAGTTGCTATGGACATTTCCCCAATCAAGGCTGTTCAAGCCCCATATTACGGCGATAACTTCTACCGAACACCGCCGCCAGATTTACCTTCCCTGTTGTTGAAGGAGCGAATTGTCTATATTGGGATGCCACTGGTGCCTGCTGTCACCGAATTGATTGTGGCCGAGTTGCTGTTTTTGCAATCCGATGACCCCGAAAAGCCAATTAAAATCTACATAAACTCCACCGGCACCTCCGGTTACAGTGGCGAACCCATTGGCTTTGAAACTGAAGCCTTCGCCATCTTTGACACCATGAAATATATCAAGCCTCCTATCCACACCATCTGCGTCGGTTCCGCAATGGGCATGGCAGCAATGCTTCTCAGTGCTGGTACAAAAGGTTGCCGCGCTAGTTTACCTCACTCCTCGATTATCCTGCACCAACCCAAGAGCTACGCCCAAGGTCAAGCAACGGATATTCAAATTCGGGCAAGGGAAGTTTTGGTAAATAAAGGGGCGCTGGTTGATATCTTGCATCGCACTACCGGACAGCCTCCAGAAAAAATTATCAAAGATATGGATCGGCTGTTATATCTAACACCATACCAAGCGAAGGAATATGGTTTAATTGACCGAGTTTTTGAGAAAGAAGAACTCGCAAATCCGCCACTTCCTGCTGGTGTCCTTTAGTGAGTGCTGAGTGCCGAGTGCTGAGTGCTGAGTGCTGAGTTATTTAAGTTATGAGTTGTCAATTAACTTCTAACTCTTTACTCTTTACTCTTAATTTAAATTCTTTACTCAGCACTCAGCACTCTT
>NZ_JBGTFY010000110.1:0-10837 GCF_041747015.1 Nostoc sp. | reverse complement strand
TACTATACTGACGGCGTGTCATAGATTACTCAAGTGCAGTATAACCTCACGTTTTTAGTAAGCTACAAATTTAAGACGAAAAATAACGATTCCCGTTTACTAATCTTAAGATATATAAGTCTGTCCTTATAAAAAGTTTTTTATAACCTCACAATCCCACTCCCACAACCTGACCCTGTAAAAAATCATTCATAATCTTTGTGAAGCGATCGCTCCTCAGTGCGCCTAGTTTATTGGATACTTAAGTATCCAAGCAAAAAGGGATGCGTTTGCCAAGAGTGTGATTGCAAGCAGCTAACCTTCTTCAACCTCTAGTTGATAAATTCGTAGGGATGGGTATTCTGTCATTAATCGCCAGCAACAACGCGCTGGAGCCAATGATGGTCTATCGCCGCAACGGTATAGAAACACTGGCTCATCCTTTAAAAGTCCCATCAGCACTACTTGTTTCCAGTCCTGTTCGCCTAGATCCCAAATCAGATGCGACCTACCAAGGTATCCTGCATCCATTAGACTAGCAAACAGCCACTCCATAATCTGCTGAATTTGTTGCGTCTCAAGCCCACTATCAGCTTGAGCGTAGCATTCGATTTCAAGCTTATTAGATTTTGGCTTTATCAGTCCTAGCAGTAAGGACAGGATTTTCATGCATACTGTTCATTATCCAGGCACACTCATTAAATATATTTATGGTGAGAAAAGGGTAATTTTAGTCTTCCCAATAATTGAGATGGTCTATCGAATATCTATAAATATTTAATTAACTGTTTTAGTCTGGACATTTTAGAATTTAACAGTTAAAAATAATTAATTATTCTATAAATATTTATATATAAATTTTATACCTGATGATGAAATTAAAATTTCAGCACTATTTTATATAATTAATTAATTATACTTGTGGTTACAGCTACCAATAACCAACTTGTTGCTTGGAAGTTTATTGTAGCTAATTCATGTGGAATATTCTTCAACTATATTGTGTTGTAACCGTGTAGTATTTAAAATTTTGCTATATCTGAGGATTGTCCAGCTAGGTTTAACGATCGCAGCTTTTTATCAATCCTATCTTTTTGAGCCTTCCAGGAATAAATAACGTTGTAGAAAATGTAAACAAAGTGAAACTATTACCCTGTAAGCGTTGTAAGCATTTTAAACGACATAAGCTTGTGTAACTTTCTTCAGTTTCCTCAAACTTCAACCCGTACTGTTGACAGAGTTGACCAATTCTATCTTTCAATCTGGCAGTAGGAATTTGCACAAACTTTTGATTGGTCTTACTACCAAGATTAATATTTTGGCGCTGACCTTCATTCCACCCAAAGACAACCGTACCAATGCGATTATCTAGACAATGATTCAGAACCAACCGAGCCGCCTTGTTGACAGCATCTCTAACCTGCCTATTTCGCTTTTCGGTAATACCTGCTAACTGATGACTCCAAAAGCCTTGAGGCTGATTATCCTTAAGGGTCGAAACTCGTTTGTTGTACCACTGATTCAAAGATTTAAGGTGCAAACCATCAATGATTAAAGATGTACCGACATTAGAAACACACGTTAACCAGTTGTTTAAACCAGGATCAATTCCTAACGCTCTGCTCATGTAAACGTCAGATTCAATAGTTGGAAGTTTGTAAACAAGTTCAAGATAGAATTGACCGTTTCTAGGGAGAATCCGGTACTCTCTAATTTGCTTATGTTCAAGATTTGAGGGCATGGGTAAGTAAAATTCTGCTAGACCAAACCATGTTTTAACCTTACTACCCAACGGAAAACGTAAACCTTCGGGCTTTAATTTTATCGCTTGAGCCGGATATGTTACCAAGCTTAAGCCGCCATTTCGATAGCCTGGAAGCTTTGGTTTCTGTGTTACAGTGCCATTCTTTATCCCTTTGAGTAGTCCCACGAATGATTTAAATGACTCGGCTACACTCATCAAACATTGCTGTGCTGCTTGGGAGTACATTGCCGCAAAATGAATGTTGTCAGCCAGTTCATTATTTAAATCAAACTTGCTAGGGATTTTACCAGTTTTAAAGTAAAGCTGACGTGCATAATAAGTTCCGCAATTAGAGAGTTTTGTTGATTCACTACACAAAAACTCCAAGATTGCCTTTAGATCATTGTCAGGATTTAATAGTATTTGTTGGCAACCATACAGCATCAGTCGAACCGTGTAATTATGTTACTCTCAATACTATACCATAGATTTTAGGGCTGACTCGAAGTGAGTAGAGATAGTTTAAGGAGCGAAAAGTCTGTGCGTCCGGGTCTCCCGGCGCAGAACTTTTTAAGAAAAGGAGCGCACGTAGTTTTTGACATTCATCTACACATGGTTTTTATAACTAAGTTTCGTAGGTTAGTTTTTACAGAAGCGATGCTTGCAGATATGGAGCCTATTTTTGTGCGGGTATTGACTGCTAATTTGTGCATCCTTGAGGAATTTAATGGAGAGCCTGACCATGTGCAAATACTTATCAATCTACATCCAGACAACAATATTTCTGATTTAATGGCTTCGCTTAAGTCTGCTTCCAGCAGGATTCTAAGGCAACAATACAAATCAGAAATAGGTAAGTTTTACTGGGGTGAAAAAGTTAAATTATGGCATGATTCTAAATGCGTAGTTTCATGTGGCGGAGCGCCATTGGAAATAGTTAAAGCTTATATTAAAGGACAGTCAGGCGGAAAAGAATGATTGACAACTGGGCTTCGCTTCGCAGACCGCTATCCATCCCCAAGCTAAGAGCATGGGGTTTTCCGCGAATTCTGATAAAAAAGACTGGTTGGAGATGTTTCTAGAACTACCATTCGGAATACCCAGTCCAGATACATTTAGAAGAGTATTTGAGAAAATCAACCCCAAAGAATTTGAGCAATGTTTTCGGGGATGGGTAGAATCACTCAATCAAGCGATATTTATCTCCTTTAATATCGAAAACTGTAAAATTACCAACAGCTTCAGCTTTAAGAAAAACCTGCTGTACTTCAACTAAATTTGACCATTAAGATTTTAAAACTAATAATATGCATCGTCCATAATTACAAAAAACTTTAAATAACTATTTCAAACAGATCCAGTCGCTTTCTACTTGAGCGATCGCCTCGCCCCTACGCTATTGAAGCCGCAAACGCTTATTTGCTAAGATTTCCAATGCGATAACATTGAAACAGGGCAACTTCTCATCACCATGCCAATATCTATAATTGACGATAAAGACGCAGCAGCTATCCAAGCCGCAAAAGTTGGGGTTGCTATATGCGATCGCTCCCTCTGGGGACGCATCAAAGTCTCTGGCGACGATCGCCTCAACTTTCTGCACAACCAAAGTACTAACAATTTCCAAATACTCAAGCCGGGACAAGGTTGTGATACGGTTTTCGTCACCTCTACAGCCAGGACAATTGATTTAGCAACCGCCTATGTTACAGAAGATGCAGTAATTCTGCTAGTTTCGCCCAATCGCCGCCAGTTTCTGCTGGAATGGCTGGATAAATATATTTTCTTTGCCGACAAGGTGGAATTGTCTGATATTACAGAACACACCAATACCTTTAGCCTTATTGGCCCAGGAAGCGACGCTATTTTAGAAAAGTTAGGTATTGGCGAACTCATCGAGCAACCTTACGGTAGTCACCAAGTATACACGATTGCTTCAGCGGAGGGAGTGCGAATTGCTGTGGGTAGTGGGTTAGCTGCCCCCGGATACACTTTGACTTTCCCATATACTGATAAATCTTCGGTGTGGAACAAATTGTTAGAGGCTGGGGCAGTAGAGATGAGCGATCGCGCTTGGGATACGTTGCGAATCATCCAAGGCCGCCCCGCCCCAGATGCGGAACTTACAGATGATTACAATCCTTTGGAAGTTGGTTTGTGGCAAACAATTTCTTTTAATAAAGGTTGCTATATTGGGCAAGAAACCATCGCCCGGTTAAACACATATAAAGGTGTAAAACAACAACTTTTGGGTATCAGGCTCAGTGCACCTGCGGAAATTGGAAGTGCGATCGCAGTCGGAGATGAAAAGGTCGGCAAACTTACCAGTTATACAGAAACTGCTGATGGTTATTTTGGACTAGGTTACATCCGTACCAAAGCTGGTGGTGTGGGCTTGAAAGTTCAAGTGGGAGAAACTGAGGGTGAAATAGTAGAAATTCCGTTTGTTTCTCACGAGTACCCATAAGCAATTCAAAGAAAAATATCTTCTTCTTTATTGCGAGTGCCGTGACAAAATTCATCTACCCAAGAAGCTAGACTACGAGCATTAGTGGGTGATAAATTCACTTTACTTTTAACGTCTTGTGGTGGTATGGTGGGATGTTTGTCGTTGCTCTTAACCTCAGTAGTAATTGCTAGCGATGCTCCAGAAGGGAGCCGCCCAAGGAGCGATCGCACTGGTTTGCCATTACTAGAAATCTCCGTAGTAATTGCTAGGGATGTACCGAAAGGCAGTCGAGCAGATAGTGATGTCTGACGACAAGCTGTAAGGCAACTACGCACTGTTTTGTCGTTGCTTTTAACTTCGGTAGCCAATGCCACAAATGGTATAGTTTTGGCTTTGCTGTCAACCTCAGCAGTCATTGTCAGCAATGCTACTGAAGGGAGGCGTTTAAGGGATGGCGATCGAAGTGGTTGATATTCGCTTGGTAAACCGGGAGATGGCGTTTTTACCGGAGTATCTGGAGCAATTTTAGTTGCTGCTGCTACCAACTCAGGTTTACGTGTGTGAACTACCTCACCGATAGCTATAAATGATGGCACAAGTTGATCGGCGCGTGGCAAGTTGGAGTCTATAATCTTGGCAAGAGGATAAGGCGTAAGCTTACTGGCAGTTATAACCGATGACAGATGTTTATCCTCAGAATGGTTCTCATCTGGCGACTCGCTTTCAACTTGGTTTGTAGCCAGAGAATGTTCTGATTTTATTAAACGTAACTCTTGATCAGGATTGAAGTTAAGACCTAAAGCGGCGACTATTTTATCTGGATCGTTATTCAGATCCAGCATAAAAGCCAGTATTTCATCAAACTGGGGTTCCAAAACAGACAGTGTTGCCAAGATAAAACCAGACAAAGGACGGCGTAGACTATCGTAAGTGCCCCAAATTCGCATTTTGACTAGCCAGGAAATATTTTGCTCGTAGTAAATCAGCCACTTTTGTTTTAAGGATTGACGCAGATGCTGGATATTCATTGGATGCCTCGCTTCAGTCAACAAGATTGCAGATGTTATTTATTCTTTATCCTTTGTCCTTTGTCAAAAGTCGGAAACTAATGACTAATGACTAATCTATTGAAAGTCCTTTTGAGGCTAGCCACTCAGGGTTGAATATCCGTGACTGATACCGAGAACCACTATCACACAAGATGGTAACAATAGTATGTCCTGCTCCCAACTGCTTTGCTAAAGCAACAGCTGCCCCAACATTAATACCCGTTGAACCGCCCATCAATAGCCCATCTTTCCTCAGCAGTTGGTAAACTACCCGTAAAGCTTCTTTGTCATCGATTTGGATAGCATCATCAGCAGGTGCGCCTTCCATGTTGGCTGTGACACGACCGTTACCAATGCCTTCGGTGATGGAACTTCCTTCCATCTTGATTTCGCCGGTTTTGACATAGCTATAAAGTCCACTACCCAACGGATCGGCAACAACGCATTTAATCGCCGGATTTTGTTCTTTCAAGTACAATGCCACACCAGCAAAAGTACCACCAGTACCAGTTGCAGCTATCCAGGCATCTATTTTACCATCTGTCTGCTCCCAAATCTCCCGCCCTGTAGTTTCGTAGTGGGCGCGGCGGTTGGCTAAGTTATCAAACTGATTCGCCCAAATGGCATTGTCTAACTCAGCAGCGACTCTGCCAGATAGCTTGACGTAATTGTTCGGGTCTTTGTAAGGTACAGCAGGGACGGGACGAACTTCTGCTCCTAGTGCTGTTAGTGCGTCTATCTTTTCTTGTGACTGAGTATCGGGAATAATAATTAGGCATTTGTAGCCTTTGGCGTTGCAAATATGTGCTAGTCCAATGCCAGTATTACCAGCGGTTCCTTCGACAACGGTGCCACCAGGTTTGAGTAAACCTTTCGCTTCGGCATCTTCGATGATGTAAAGTGCGGCGCGGTCTTTGACGGAACCACCAGGATTGAGAAATTCTGCTTTACCAAGGATTTCACACCCTGTTTCTGCACTGAAACTGTTTAAGCGAATCAGGGGTGTGTTGCCAACAGCGCCGACAAAGCCATTTTTAATATCCATTTTGACTGTACCTGTGTTTTCATCTATAAAAATTTTGACTCATAGCGGTGGCATGATTTATAAGTAAGGTAAATTCTTGCTGTTAATCAATTTTAAACACAGGATCTTTGAAGATGGTTCAAGTCAACTTTAACGTTTGGGGTAACGGTTCTATCAACCGTTCGGGGAGCATTAATTCTGATGCACCAACCTATGTTATTATTCATGGTTATCAAAGCACTGGTGGTAACGCAGGTAATAACTACAACCCCACCGACTGGATGGAAAACATCGCCCAAACTATTCGACAGCGAGAATCTAATGCTAATATCATTCTCGTAGATTGGGAAGAAGGAGCTAGTTCCTTCTGGTATCCCACTTCCGCAGGCAGAACGCGCGATGTCGGCAATCAATTGGCTACTTACTTAATAAATAATGGCGTAGATCCCACTTACACTAACTTGATCGGGCATAGTCTAGGAGCGCACGTTGCGGGATTTGCTGGCTCTACCTACCGTCAATCTACTGGGCGTTCTATTGCTCAAATAGTAGGACTAGATGCAGCAGGGCCTGAGTTTGAAGGCAAAGCAGCAAGCGATCGCTTAGATCCAACTGATGCTATTCGTGTTACATCTGTCCATACTAGTGAAACTCTGGGCTATGATGATCGGTTGGCTATTCTAGATGTCTATGCCAACTGGAATGACCTATTTCAGCCCGGACAATGGAATTTTGTTGGGAATCATAGCTATGCCCACACCCTGTATACAGAGTTACTCCAAGGCAATAGCTTTATTCAATCCAACGGCACTCTGTTGAACTTGAACACAGTAGTTAATGCTGGATTTAGTGGGCAGAACGATGCCGGCACTAAAAACAATAAAGCTGTTGTTGCTCTGAGTCTTTCGGGTACTGTGAACAACGACGTTCAGGCAGGTGGTGCAGCCAATGATACCATTCGTGGCAATGCCGGAAATGACTACATTACAGGTGGCGATGCTAACGATTCCCTGTTTGGGGATAGTGGTAACGATCTTGTCTATGGTGGACGTGGTAATGATTCTGTCTTCGGTGGCACTGGTAGCGATCGCCTGTTTGGAGATGACGGTATCGACGTGCTGACAGGAGCAGATGCATCAGTTGGCAGAGGTGTTGGTGAATTTGACCGCTTGACTGGTGGCGCTGGAAGCGATCGCTTTGTGCTAGGTACTACTGTGGGTGTCTTCTACAGCGATGGCAATATCAGCACTTCTGGACTGGGTGACTATGCCCTAATTGCTGATTTCAATGCTTTGGAAGACACGATCCAATTGTCTAGCTTTAATGCAAGTTATAGCTTGGGAGCAGTGCCGACTGGTTTCACCACAGGTACAGCCTTATTTGTAAATGAAAGTAGTCTCGAACTAATTGCGATCATTCAAAGCACCACCAGCCTCAGCCTTAGTGCCAGCTATTTCGTAACTGTTTAAGTAGAGGATTTGATTAATTCGTAGCAAATTCAATTTGGTAATATTCTGCAATGGCAATGCGTTCTCTTGCAATGGCATTGCAGAGTATTACAATATCAATGCGTTCCTCTGCATTTAAACGCTTCTTATCCCAATTCACGAAAATCTTGATACATATAAATTTTTTGTAGGGGTTTAGCAGTGCTAAACCCTTACCCACGCATTTGTAACTTTATTAAAGTGAAATGGTATTAGCCGCAATTTGAATCGTTAGGCGTAATTCTTGGCAAAGATGTAACTAAAATCAAGTAATCTAAAAAACACAGACTATATTTTGATACTATTTAAGGCCGGACTCTTTAAATATTGATTGACGTATGAGCAAAGGTACCCTGTTTGATAAAGTTTGGGACTTACACACCGTTGGTACACTTCCCTCAGGGCTGACGCAACTATTTATTGGGCTTCACCTAATTCATGAAGTCACCAGTCCTCAAGCTTTTGCAATGTTAGGCGAGCGAAATTTAAAAGTACTGTTTCCAGAGCGTACTGTTGCCACAGTCGATCATATTGTGCCAACAGAAAATCAGGCACGTCCCTTCGTTGATCGCTTGGCAGAGGAGATGATCCAGGCGCTCGAAAATAACTGTCAACAAAATGACATCACTTTTTATAATATTGGTTCTGGTAATCAGGGTATAGTTCATGTCATCGCTCCAGAACAAGGGCTGACCCAACCAGGAATGACGATCGCTTGTGGAGATAGCCACACTTCAAGTCATGGGGCTTTTGGTGCGATCGCATTTGGCATCGGTACTAGCCAAGTCCGGGATGTTCTTGCTTCCCAAACCCTCGCTCTCTCGAAGCTGAAAGTCTGCAAAATTGAAGTTAATGGCAGTCTGAACCCAGGTGTTTACGCCAAAGATGTCATCTTGCATATCATCCGCACACTTGGCGTTAAAGGCGGTGTGGGCTATGCTTACGAATTTGCGGGCACGACATTTGAACAAATGAATATGGAAGAGAGGATGACTGTCTGTAATATGGCGATCGAAGGCGGTGCTAGATGCGGCTACGTCAATCCTGATCAAGTCACTTACGATTACCTTAAAGGCAGAGATTTTGCCCCCAAAGATGCAGACTGGGATAAAGCAGTGGGCTGGTGGGAATCCATTAAGAGTGATGCTGATGCCGAGTACGATAATCTAATCGTATTCGACGCTGCGGAAATTTCTCCTACCGTTACTTGGGGGATTACTCCCGGTCAAGGTATCGGTGTCAATCAGTCAGTGCCTCAACCGGAAGAACTGCTCGAAGAAGACCGATTTATTGCTGAAGAAGCTTACCGCTACATGGATTTGTATCCTGGTCAACCCATTAAGGGCACCAAAATTGATGTTTGCTTTATTGGTAGTTGCACCAACGGCAGGATTAGTGATTTGCGAGAAGCTGCAAAAATCGCCAAAGGCCGCCATGTTGCAGAAGGAGTTAAAGCGTTTGTTGTCCCCGGTTCTGAAAGGGTGAAGCAAGAGGCGGAAGCTGAAGGACTAGATAAAATCTTTCAGGAAGCCGGATTTGAGTGGCGTGAGCCAGGATGTTCTATGTGCCTAGCGATGAACCCTGATAAGCTACAAGGAAGACAAATCAGCGCCTCCTCATCTAACCGCAATTTTAAGGGAAGACAAGGTTCTTCTTCCGGTCGGACATTGCTGATGAGTCCAGCAATGGTCGCCACCGCTGCAATTAAAGGCGAAGTCTCTGATGTGCGCGAGTTGCTGTAACCTCTCCCAGCTTCGCCATTTCTTCTTCTGCTAGGGCTATGGTGTACACACAAGTCTTTTTTTGACTCACATCTTAGTTGTATCGCAATACAGTTCGGTTAAGACTTGATCCCCCCAACCCCCCTTAAAATGGGGGGCTAAAAACGGCTCTATTTACCCCTTTTTAAGGGGGGACTAAGGGGGATCTTTAAGGACTCATGCACCTTAACCAAACCGTATTGAGTTGTATCAACTCACATCTTAGTTGTATCGACTCACATCTTAGTTGCATCGACTCGCACCTTAGTTGCATCGACTCGCACCTTAGTTGTATCGACCTGCACCTTAGTTGCATCGACTTGCAAAAATTAATTTACCCTATATTACGCAGTAACTCTAAAAGATTTGTATGTAAACGGTAGCCTGTTAAGGAAGGGGTTACGCAAAATCTCTAACAGGCAGTCATTTAGGTGATAGGTAAAATTTATGGTCAGTGAAGTTAAAACAGTTTCAGGGCGTGGTATACCGCTAATTGGCAATGATATAGATACCGATCGCATCATTCCCGCCCGTTATTTGAAAGCCATCACCTTTGATGGTTTAGGCGAAGGCGCGTTTATTGATGACCGAACAGCACTAAAAGGTGAACATTCCTTTGATCAACCGCAGTACCAAGGTGCAAAGATTTTAATAGTTAACCGTAACTTCGGCTGTGGTTCATCGCGGGAACACGCACCCCAAGCGATCGCTAAATGGGGAATCCAAGCTCTGATCGGTGAGAGCTTCGCAGAAATCTTTTTCGGTAACTGTGTGGCAATGGGTATACCTTGTGTGACAGCCGATGCTGTTACTGTTAAACAACTGCAAGAGTTAGTGGCTGCAAATCCTCAAGCCGCCGTGACAGTGAATCTGGAAACTTTGCAAGTGCAGATTGGTGATTACACTGCCCCAGTTGCGATCGGTGAAGGTACAAGAAGCACATTTATTTCTGGGACGTGGGATGCTTGCGGCCAGTTAGTGGCGAATGCTAATCAAGTTCGGGCAACGGCTGCAAAATTACCTTATGTGAGTTGGGGCAATTTAGCCGCGAGTTAGTATTCTCTCGTTCCCTACTTGTCGCTTTTGACCTCTCTCCAAACCTCTCTCCTAAGAGGAGCTACGGTGTACACACAAGTTATCGAATCACTACCAGTCCTTGAATTACCCCACCCTAACCCTCCCCTTGCAAAGGGGAGGGAACTGGATTTTCCGGTTTCCCCCCTTTGCAAGGCGGGATTAAGGGGGGTAATTCTACTTGTGTGTACACCGTAGCTTTTTAAGGGGGTTGGGGGGATCAACAAGTGCCTAAAATTACAGCCAACTACTTTTAAAACATCCTCTTACA